>JALHUR010000150.1 GCA_022867325.1 Candidatus Aminicenantota bacterium
GAACCGATGAGCGCCTTGAGGCGCTCATAACGGGAGCGGTGGTACCAGGCCCGGAAGCGACTGACCTTGCCGCGGTCGGTTTGGTCGTCGTAAAAACTTTCTCCCACCTTGCGGTACTCGACCTCGGCCAGAGTGGCCGACGAGAAGGTCGAGATCCGGTTTACCAGGGAGTTGAGGACGGACAGGAGCGCAATGACGGCGAGAAGCGACGGGACGAACGGCCAGACGAGAGACTTCCGGATGAGGATGAGAAGAACGGTCGCTCCGACGGCCACGAGAGCGTAGCGGCTGAGGTTGACCTGGAATGGCGTCCTGAGCCGGATCTCGCGGTTCACATAAAGGAAGTTGTAATACAGATAATGGAAGAGCTGGTTTGCCATGGTGCCCAGGAAAAAGGCTATCGTCTCGGGCACTCCCAGGCCCGCCCGGAGGGCGAGCGTGATCGCAAGGTTGAGCGCCGCGCCGGCGATACCGCCCAAGAAAAACACCAACAGAGGGGGATGTTCGAGCCGTGCTTTCACTCTTTGCATCTCCTGGCTTGAATGCAAAGTCAACCCCTCGACTCCCCGGCATGAATGCCGGGGCTTGTTCGGGGTTAACCCTGAGCCCACTCAGCCCCATCTCCTCTCAAGGGGCTGAGTACAAAAGTGTCGCTTCTCGTCCCCGCCTTTCGGGCGGGGTAGCGTCGGCGAACGGGTCAACGATTAACTTATATCAGTATGGACCTGGAGTCAATGACCCCAACGTCGTTGCCAAAAGCCGGAGGCCTATGCTATATTACATTGCCCCAAAATGAAGCCCTTCATGCGTTTGTCTCCGGTCTGCGTCCTTCTCATGCTGTCCACGCTCGTCTCCGGGGAGGGGAACCGGGAGCCGTTCGTCCCGGGACATTCCCCCTTTCCCGCTTTCTCCGGAAGCGGCGAACTTATTGTCGTTTTTCGGGACTCCGGCGACCGGCTGGGACTGGCCGGATTTCGGGGAACGCGCCCTGAGTTCACGACCCGCGCCCTGTCCGGCCGGCTCCTGACCGAGGCGCCCGTCCTCAGGAAGGATTGCTCCGGCGGGCTTTGGGCGGCTTGGGCCGAGGAAGGCTTGTCTGGAAACGAGATCCGCCTGGCCAAGGTCCAATCTCGCCGGATCGAGACCGTTCGTAAAATCAGGATCGGGACCGATTTCCCCGTTTCGCTCGATCTGGCTTTCGACCGGGAGAATCAGCCTTGGCTAGCCTTCGTGCTCTATTCCGGCGCCGGGTACTCAGTCAATGTCCTCCCCCCCCGAGGCGGAAGACCCAAGACGATCGCCTCGACGCAAACCGAGGTCTCATGCGTAAGGCTCGCGGCCGGGCCTTCGCGTCTCAACGTCTTCTGGACTCAGGACCAAAACCGACGGCACGAACTTCTCACGGTTTCATTCCTCGGGAACGGCGCCGCCGCCGGCGCCCCGGAGAGCGTCGTGCCCTCATCAAGCTCGCCCCGCCTGTTTCTACAGGCGGCGATCGACCGGAACGGCCTGCCCTGGCTCGTCTGGTCCGGATTCGATGGGAACGACTATGAGATCTGGGTCGCCCGCGGGGCGGGGACTGGCTGGGGGACCGAGAGTCCGATCACCGCAAACGAAGACCAAGATATCTTCCCGTCGCTGGCGATCCTTCCCGACGGGAGTCCCCTCGTCGTTTGGCAGCGCTCCGCTCCAGGGAGCGTCAAGATCCTGGCCAGGAGACGTTCAGCCGACGCTTGGAGTCGGGAAATGATCTTGGCCACGCCCGCGTCTCCACTGAGCCGCCCGGTCCGGGCGACCGCCGACGCCGGGAGGAAAGGCTTGGTCTGGGAGGAAGGGGGTTCCGTCAGGACGGCTATCATCGAAAGCGCGGTTTTGGCGGGGCTGCCGGCGCCCGGACGCCCGGCCGCTTCTTCAACGAAATTTCTAAAAGACGCCGCCGTCGAGGACACCTATATCGGTTTCGGAGACAGCATCACCTACGGCGTCATCGACAACCAGTACGCCCCCGAACGCGGATATATTCCCAGGCTGGAGGCGCTCCTCCGGACCCGGTTCGGCGCGGCCTCGATCGTCAACGAAGGCTGGCCTGGAGAAATCACCGTCAACGGCATGGCCCGGCTGGGGCTTGTCCTAACCGCCCATCCCGCCCGGTACTTCCTCCTCATGGAAGGCACGAACGACGTCATCTTCAGCGAAATCTCCATGAGCGCCACGTCCTTTCACCTCGAGCGGATGACCGCCAAGGCCCTCGGCGCCGGCGCTTACCCGGTCTTGGCCACGATCATCCCCAGGAACGACTGGCGCTGGAACAAGACTTTCTTCAGGAACCGGATATTGTCCATCAACACCATGATCAGGGCCCTGGCCCAGAACCTGAACCTCCCCCTGGTCGAGCAATTCTACGCTTTCTATAATTACCCCGAAGCCGAAGGAGGCTGGCAGTCCCTCCTTTCCGATAAGGTTCATCCGACCGACAAAGGCTACGAAATCATGACTCAAACCTGGTACGATGAGATCATCGACCTGCCCTTCGGGCCGGCCTCGCCGGCCGTCGAGAGGACGACCCAGAGGAGTCTCTTCCTAAGCCGGCCCGTCAACAACCTGAGCTGGGCCCATAATCTCAAAGTCTTGAATCCTACGGTACTGATAGGGTATAATATATTCCGGAAGGAGGATTCTTCCCTGGAGGAAGAGTTTACCTTCCTGACGCGATATTTCATAACAAGAGATGTCCAAAGACTTAATTACGCCGACGCGACCATCGATCCCGCGCGCCGCTATCGTTACTGTCTTCAGGCCGTGAACCGCGAGGGAGTCGAGGGTCCGTTATCCGAAGTCATCCGCGATTGAGATGAAAAACTTTAGAGGAGGTTTTGCATTGAAGACAAGGACATGTTTCATCCTGGCCCTTCTCCTATTCGCGAGCGTTCTGGCCGCCGCCCAGGCAAAGCCCGCGACGCTGAAATCCATCAGCTTCCAAAAGACGGAAACCGAACTCGTCGCCCAGATCGAATTCGAGGGCGAGTTCACTTACCAGACTTTCGAGATGGCCGATCCGGGACGGCTTGTCGTCGAATTCAAGCCCGTGACCAAAGTCATGACCGAGGCTTCCTATGACATCAACGCCTTCGGGGTCACGGCCGTCCGGACCGCCCAATTCCAGCCCGAGGTCGCCCGGATCGTATTCGACGTCCCCGGGACGTTCCCGCTCTACAAGATCGCCCAGAATCAGAACCAGGTCGTGGTGACCCTCTCCCAGACCCAGGCCGCGGCCGTCGAGCCCGTGGCCGAGCCCGTCGCCGCGCCTGCCGCGGCCGCGCAGGCCGTCGCCGACCTCAAGGGCATCACGTTCGAGAGCGTCAACAACCAGACCAAGGTCAAAATTCTGACCGAGGGCGCGGCGGCCTTCCAGGGCTCCCGCCTGGCCCAGCCGTCCCGCCTTCTGCTCTTGTTTGCGCCCGTCGAAAGAATTTCGGCCCCTCCCTTTATGGACATCAACCGCTCCGGCCTGAAGCGGATCACGATCGAAAAAACGGAAGGCCAAGGCTACCAGGTCGTCTTCGCCCTGGATGAAAACCAGCCGTCCTTCAACATCACGACGGCCCCGAACGCCGTCGAGATCCTGTTCTGGCAGGACGCGACGGCCCGCCCCGCTCCGGCCGCCAAACCCGCCTCCCGGCCCGCCGCCGAAGAGCCGTCGGCCGCCCGGCCTTTCCCGAACACCCAGTTCGGGATCCTGGCCGGAAACTACGGCATCGCCTCCCGGTCGTTCTCCGATATTTACGGAAGCTCGAGCTGGCTGTTCGGAGCCGAACTCTCCAGGACCGTCTTTACGACCAAGAAAGTCTCGTTCGGACTCGGCTTCGCCTACCGGTCGTTCTCCAAGGACGGTCTGTCGACCTATACCAAGGATAAGACGACCCTGACCCTGCAACCCCTTTCCCTCACGGCCACAGCCTTGTTGACCGGCCGTGACGTCATTCCCTTCCTGGGGATCGGGGTGGACCGGTTCGGCTACAAGGAAAAGAGCGATATCCATGAGGTGTCCGGCAACACGATCGGCTTTCATCTCCACTGCGGGCTTTACTACCGGATCCCCGGACTCAACATCCTGGCGGCCAAGGTCTACGCCAAGTTCACCCAGGCGACCGCTACCCAGGACTCGGTCGACATCAAGCTGGGCGGGACGGAGTTCGGGCTCAGCCTCAACCTCTGTTTCGACCTGCCCAAGAGGTAATCGGGGCCGCTCAATCGAGCCAAAGAAAAGCCCCTCCGGCCCGAAGCCGGGGGGGCTTTTTTATTCCCGGCCTAATTCTCCCGCCTTTTAATCCTCGGAAAGGGTTCGGGACTTCTTGCTCTCGTTCCCGATCGAGTCGATCGTCGTCAGGACGTAGACGTACTTGTCGTTGATCCCCAGGCCCCTGTCCTGGTACTCGAAGACGGACGCGACGATCTCGGCCAGGACGCGTAATTGGGAGTCGTCTTGGCCGACAAGCTTCCGCCGCAGCCCGTATTTCACGACGGTCGCGGCGTCGTTGAGAGGATTCTTCCGCCAGCGGACGGTGTTGATCTTCTCCTTGAAGAACAGGCCGTCGTTGATCTCGATCTTGAGGTTGAGGTAGATGGGCGGAAAGACCCATTCCTCGAAAACGGGCACGGTCCGCCCGCTCTCGATCCCCCAGGACGGGACCGCCGTCAGCAGGTAGAGGTATTTTTTGGTCGTGACCACGTTTTTGTCCTCGAAGCGATGGACGCTCGACGAGACGGTCGCGTACAAGGAGTAATCTCCGCTCCCGGCCGCCAGCCGGTAGATCCGGACAGTCTTGATGGGAAGATCCTCGTTCTGGGAGTTGTCCTGCCAGGTCAGGGTGTTGATTTTCTTGGTCAGAGTATCGTCGAGCCTCGCGGTCAGCCCGACGTTCAGGGGAGGAAAGGTCGGCGCATAGACGGCCCGGTCGGTGACGGACCCGGCCCGGTGGCTTTCGTTTCCGAAGTCGGAAACGGCCATCAGGGTGTAGGTGTAGCGCCGGTCGTTGACGAGGCTCGTATCCTTGTAGCTGAAGACGTCCGGCCCGACCGATCGGATGACTTCGTAGGCGTCGGGCGATTCCGCGACCTTCTTGCGGAGAATCTTGTATTTGACGACATGGCTGGGCTTGTTCTCGGGGTTCTTGGCCCAGGTCACGGTGTTGTTCTTCTTGGTATAGTGGTCGCCCAGGACGCTGACCACGGCCAGGTTGACCGGCGGGTAGATGGGCGGCCAGACGACCTTGTCGGTCACGAACGGCGTGGCCTCGCTTTCGTTCCCGAAGGTCGAGCTCGTCGTCATGTTGTAGGTGTACTTCTGGTCGTTGATCAAGTCCCGGTCCCGGTAGCTGAACACGGCCGGGCCGACCGATCCGATTAAGTCAAACTCCTCCGAGGACTGCCCGGCCTTCTTTCTGAAGATTTTATACTTGGAGACTTCGCTATCCTTGTTGGCGGGGTTCTTGGCCCAGGTCAAGGTGTTGTTCTTTTTACGGGGCGCGTTCCCGACTTCACTGGCCACGTCGAACTGAAGCGGGGGGTAGATGGGTGGGAGGACGATCTCGTCGGTCACGGATTCCGAGGCCATGCTTTCCCCGCCTCCCTCGGCGATCGAGGTCATGTTGTAGGTGAACTGCTGATTGGCGGGCAGGTCCGTGTCCCGATAGGAAAAAGTGGAGCTTCCGACGGTGCCGAGCAAAGCGTAGTCGGAGTCGGATTGTCCCTTTTTCTTGCGGTAGACCCGGTAATGCGTGATGGTCACTCCTTTATTGTCCGGGTTGGCCTCCCAGGTCAGGGTGTTATACTTCTTCCGGGGCTCGCTGGCCGCCTTGCTCTCGACGGCCAGGTTGATCGGGGGATAAACCATGGCCCCGGCTTCGGCCCCGGAGTAGAAAATGTCCCACTGGCCGTTGATATAGCCGAAGTAGGCGATGTGGACCTGGCCGGTCTCGTCGAATGCGACCGTCGGGTCCTCGCAGTGGCTGGAGCTGTTGGTGACGTTGACGGCGCTCGACCAAGCCCCGCCCTGCAGGGCCCTGAAAAAGATCTGCCAGGTGCCACTGACCTTCTCCTCCCAGACGACGCCGACGACGCCCGAGTTCTTGTCGACGGCGACGTCCGGATACATAGAGCTGCCGGAAGAATTGGAGACGTTTTCGATCGGCTGCCATTCCCCGCTGATCTTTTTGCGGAGGAAAATGTCGCTCTGGCCCTCGACCACGTTGGGCCAGACAACGTAGACGTTCCCGTAATTATCCGAGGTCGCCGTCGCCTCGGGAAAGTCGATCCGGCTCTGGCCCGAGACCGCGATCGGATTCGACCAGCCACCGAGGGTCGAGGGGTAGCGGTTCGAGACGTACCATACGACGGCGCTGCCGAAGGCCCGCCGGGTATAGATGAGATGGGCCGTGCCCGTCCCGTCGATCGTGATCTCGGGCTCGTAGCAGCCCCCGTAGGTCGGAAGAACCTGGATGGAGCTCCAGGTCGTCGCATCCGGCCCTTTATAGCGCATGAAAAGTTCCCAGTGGTCGGGAGCGCTCGAATCGTCCATCCAGACGGCATAGCGGTAGAGGTCCGTTGGCGAGACGTCGACCGTCGGGTAGTTCGAGCCGCCCCATTGCATGCCGCCGTCCGTCATAGAGGCATTTTCGTTTCCGGCCCAGCCGCGGTTCTTGCCGTTGTTGTAGATGATCTCGTAATTTCCCGACTCTGATCTTCCCTGGTAGACGTAATGGAGCCGGCCGGATTTATCCATGACCAGGCAGGGACGGCCGCCCTCCCCGGTCCCCAGGGAGAAGGGCGGGTCGACCCGGGCGTTGTTACCCCAATTCCCAGTCTCGTTGGTGTTGAACCAGAGCTCCTTGGGCGCTTTGGCCTCAACCCAGACGACATAAGCCTTCCCCCCGTTGCCGGCCACGATCTCGGGATCCAGAGAGGACGCGCCCGTGCGAGAGATGTTGACGGGCGCCCCCGCCTTGAGCCGATAGGGAACGGCATTGTTCTGAGTATCGTCGCCCGAGGCGGGCCTGCCGCCGGGAAGAACTAGGGATAAGCCGAGCGCCGCAAAAAAAAGATAAAGGTAAGTTTTCTTGCTCATAGCGCTACCTTATCCGGATACCTCAACACCAACATAAGCGGCCGAGGCGGAATGGTCAATCATCGCGGCCGATGATTGGCGCGATGATTTCTGGTAACCCCGACTCACCCTCAACGGCTAACCTCCTGTAGTGATGCTTTTTAACCCTTCTTTACCACTCTACCATAAGAATCGACGCTCCGCGCCCCCCGGCGGTTCTCTCTCCGAGGTTGACCCGTTCGCCAATGCTACCCCGCCTTGAAGGGCGGGGCTATGAATCGGAACCCCGCCTTTTAACACTCATAAGCCGTTTCCGGCTTATGAGTACAGTCAGTCGTTTCATAGTACTCATGACCCGGATACGGTTCATGAGTGCGCTCCGTGGAGCTCCGGGCGGGGACGCGAAGGGAGGCTCAGGGTTAACCCTTCGACTTCCCGGAATTCATGCCGGCACTCATAAGCCTGGAACTGCCTATGAGTACAAGCAGCGGTTTCGCAGTACCCACGAACCGTCAATGGTTCGTGGGTGCGAAGCGCCGGGGAGCAGCCTTGCAGCACTCATAAGCCGTAAACGGCTTATGAGTGCTGCGAAACGCCTGCACTCAGGGCTTCCATGAGTGTCGACGGGTTGACGAATCGCCCCTTATTTTGTAGATTAGAGCTTGACTCATGGATCCCCAAAAGCCGGCCCGGGAAAAAGCCCTCATCGCGGCCCTCCTCTTGCTGACCGTGGTGGTCAGGCTGGCGGGCCTGTCCTTCGGACTCCCCAACGTCTATCATGTCGATGAAGAGCGGTTCGCCCAGCTCTCGGAGGGAATCCTCAGGGGCAACCTCAATCCACATTGGTTTTTTATCCCGACTCTGTATATCTATTTAGTCGCGGCAGCCTGGGAAGGTGTCTATTTAACGGGCAAGGTCTTCGGCCAGTTCCAGACCAGGGAGGACCTACTCGGTCGCTTCGGCACGGACCCCTCCCTACTCTACATGGTCGGCCGCCTCTTGACGGCCCTGATGAGCGTCCTGACCGTCTTTTTCATGTATGTCCTCGGGAAGAAAATGTACGGTCCAAGAGTCGGTGCCTTGGCCGCCCTATTCCTCATTTTTTCCCTGGAACACAACCGGGCGTCCCATTATCTAAACCCGGACAGCCCGATGATCTTGTTCATCGTCCTCTCCTTCCTGTTCGTTTGGTCCGTTTACCAGGAAGGAAAAACCCGAGATTACATCCTGGCCGGCCTTTTCGCCGGCCTGGCCTTCGCGACCAAATATGGAGGCCACATCCTGTTCATCCCCTTGGTCCTGGCCCACGTTTTCCGGAGCCTTGAGCAAAAGCGGCCCCTCCGGAAAATCGTTTTCAGCCTTCCCCTAATCGCCTCGGGGATTACGTTCATTCTGGCCTTCCTGGCGTCCTGCCCCTATGTCCTGTCCGATTTTTCGACCTTCAAATCCCATTTCAATTGGCAGTCTTCTCATCTCTTCACGATCGGACACTACGGCACGGCCGAATCGGTCAGCGTCCCTCTCTTCTACTTGCGGTACGGATTCCTTGAGAACCTGGGGCTCATCATTCAGGTCCTCGCCTTGGGAGGCCTCATTCTCGGCTTCATCAAGAGTCGGAAACGGGAGTGGATCTTGTTTTCCGCCCCTCTAGTCCTTCAGATCACGGTTTCGACCTGGAAGACCTATGCGACCCGGTACATGCTTCCGAGCGCCCCCTTCTTCATCCTGATCGCGGCCTTCTTCATGGATTGGCTGCTGTCCCTAAAACCGTTCAAAGGCGGCGCGGCCGCTGCGGGAGGAAAGCCCTGGATGGACAAGAAGGGCTGGCTGAGCGCGGCCCTGGTTGGACTGGTCGTTTTGCCCTCGGCGGTCAAGGTCGCTAAATTCGACATCAACCTCATCCTCCCCGACACCCGAACCGTCGCCAAGGAATGGATCGAAGCCAACCTCCCCCCCAAGACCCGAATCGCCATGGAGCAGTACGGGCCGCCCATATCGCCGGGAGACGACCGCGTCTATTTTAATGTCCGCCCCAGTCTCAGCCAGATCAATCTCGATTGGCTGGCCCGGCGCCGGGTCGAATACGCCGTCCTCAGTGATATCATCTACTCCCGCTTCGTCCCCTTTCCCAAGGACTTCCCGAGTCAGGCCGCATTCTATCGTTCCCTCGACGAAAAGGCCGTCCCGGTCAAGACCTTTGTCCCCAAGTGGGACGATAAGCTGATCGACCTCCACAATCCGACGATTAAAATCTACCGCCTCAGCACCTGCCCGCTCCCCGGCTTTCCGGGCAATTTCAGAAAATACGCGCAGTCGATCGTCCTCGTTCGGATATCGGATAAGGCCTGGACAATCAGGAGCTCAATCAAGGCGGCCGGCCTCCTCCGCAAGATCGAGCGGGTTTTCGCGCCCTACGTCAGGCTCATCGACGAAAACGGGCGGGAAGCGGCTCGCCTCGTTCTTAAAAACGGCGAGTTCGGGGCTCCCGGCGGGTCCCTGTCCGCGACAAAATCCATGCCCTTGAACTTGGCCCCGGGCCGCTATAAGGCCATGATCGGCTATGAATTCGCATTTGCCTCGCGGGTGCCCGGACTCGATCCGTCCCGGCGTTTCAGAAAAGAGATGCCCCTGGCCGAAGTCCTCGTCGATCCGGGCAAGCCCAAGAAGAGGATCGAATACATCTACAGCTTCGCGGCCTTCCCCAACACCCGGGGGGAGGATTACGCCCAATCCGTGATTCTCGCCCGAACGGGCTCCGGCTGGAGGCTGACGAGCTCGATCTACGGCGGCGAGCTACGCTTCGGCGACGATTACGTCCTCAATCCCTTCGTTAAGGTCCAAGAGCCGGACGGCCGGAATCCGGCCCGGCTGACGCTGTTCGAGGGCAAAGTCGGGTCCTTCGACAGCCCGACATCGGGCGGCGTCCGCGGAACCTTCAAGCTCCCGCCTTTTTCCGAAAAGCCGCGTTTATTCGCGGGATACGATTTTTTCTACGATAACGAAAAACCGGACCGGGCGGGGGGACCCGCCGAAGTGGAACTCCTTCTCCCCGAAGCCTTCAATCCCGGGAAGAAACCCAAGAAATAAAATCCGGCTTCAGTACTCGCCGATTTCAGCCGAGACGCCGCTCTCGTTCCCCTGGCTGTCCACGGCCGTGACCCGGTAGACGAACTTATCGGTCAAGGCCAGCTTCCGGTCGAGGTATTCGGCGGCCGAACCGCTGACCGTGGCCACGACGGCAAAGGCCGATTCACCCGCCGTGCTCAGCCGGCGGTAGATCTTGTAGCTCGCGACGGTCACCGCATCGTTGAGGGAGCTCCGGACCCAGGTCAGTTTGTTGATTTTTTCCTTGTACAAGAGAAAGTTGTTGACGGCGGGTTGGAGGACGATGTTGATCGGGGGGAAGACCCGAGCCTCGCTCAAGACCGAAGTCGGGCCGCTCTCGATGTCCCATTCGGGAACGGCCGTCAGCTTGTAGAGGTACTTGACCGAGGTCGACAGGCTGTAGTCGTTGAAACGACGGATTTCGGCGCCGACCGTGCCGGCCAGAGCATAGGACGCGCCGTCCTCGGCCTTTCTGTAGATCCGGTAGCTCTTGATCGGGAGACCTTGGTTCTGCGAGTTGGCTTGCCAGTTCAGGACATTGACCTTGGTCGACGCCGCCATGTCGAGCCGGGTGGACAGGGCCGGCGAGCCGGGCGGATAGGCGGTCGCGTAGACTTTGAGGTCGGTGACCGGGGCCGTGCGCGCACTCTCATGGCTGTAGATGGAATAAGAGACGGCCACATAGGTATATCTCTGGTCGTTGACGAGCCCGGCATCCTTGAAGCTTAAGATATCCGCGCCGACTTCCCCGGCCAGCACGTACCCGGTGTCGTCCTGCTCGATCTTTTTGCGGTAGATCCGGTACTTAGCGAGTTCGCTGGCCCGGTTCTGGGCGTTTTTCCGCCAGGTCAGGGTATTGTCTTTCTTGTAGATGCCGCTGCCCAGAGCGCTGGTAACGGCCAGGTTCGTGGGCGGGAAGAAGGGCGGCATGATGGCCTGGTCGTTGGCGGGAGTCGAGCCCGCGCTCTCCTTATTCCCTTGGGCGACCGCCGTCATTTTATAGGTGTATTGCTGAACGCCCAGCAGGTTGGCATCCTTGAACTGGAAGATCTTTTCGCTGACGGTTCCGACCAGCTTATAGACCGTATCCAGCTCGTCCGCTTTCTTCCGGTAGATTTTGTAATTGGTGAGAGTCACTACTTTGTTGTAGGGATTTTTCTCCCAGGTCAGGGTGTTGTTCTTTTTCCGGGGGTCGCTGGTCGCCTTGCTGGCGACGGCCAGGTTGAGGGGCGGGAAGCAGGCGCCCTCGCCCGGTTTCGACATGTAGTAGATGTGATGGTCGCCGGACTTGTTGTCCGTGTACACGAGATGAACGCCGCCGATCTCGTCCACGAACAGCGTGGGATAATCCGAGGTCGAAGGGTTCTGGGTCAAGTTTTTCGGGGCCGTCCACGTCTTTCCGTCATATTCCCGATAATAGATGTCCCAACTGCCCCCGGCCTGCTGTTCGGCCCAGGCGACATAGATCTGTCCCGAAATCTTATTGACGGCAATGGTTTGATTGTAGGAGACGGCCTGGCCGTTGGACAGGTTTTCGATCGGCATCCAGCGGCCGCCGATCTTCTTCCGGAAGAGGATGTCGATGTTGCCCTCTTCGAGCTGCTTGGTCCAGACGACGTAGACGTTCCCGCTGTTGTCGCAAGCCATCTTGGAGTAGGAGAAGGGCAGGAATGTGAAATCCGAGACTTTCACCGGGTACGTCCATTGCCTATGGTCTTTCGGCGTCGGATTCTGGGTGAAGTGGATGATGGCCTTGTTGCCGACGGCCCGGTTATCGAAGGTCGTATAGACTTTCCCGCTGCCGTCGATATCGGCGACATGAAAATAGCAGCGCCCGGTTTGTTCCTCGATGACGCCCGAGTAAATCCATGGTCCTACGCCCTTTTCCTTGTAGGTGAGATAGCCCTTCCAGTAGACGGTCTCTTCGCTGGGGCGCTCGTAGTCGTCCTGCCAGATGATATAGAAATCGTTCGTTTTGCGGTCGACCAGGATGGACGCCGACTGGGAGCCGCCCGTCGGGGTTTTACTCAAGTTCTCGGCCGCCGACCATTTATCGTTCTTCCTCTGCCTGAAAACGAGCTCGTAGTTCCGGTTGATCCGGACCTGAAAAGCGACAATGGGGTTGCCGTCGTTGTCCAGGTTGATCTCGGGGCCGGGATACTCTCCGATTTCGTAGACGGTGAGGCTTTCGACCGGCTTCCATGTCCCCTTCTCGTTGGTTGTGAAGAAGATCTTCTTGGGCCCCGCCATGGACTCTTCCCAAATGACATAGGCTTTCTTGCCCGAGCCGTCGGTCACGATCCTGGCGTCGACATTCAAGCCGGTCTTGGTCGGGCTGATATCGACGGGCTTGCTCCACTCCGAGGCGGCCTGGGGGGCTTTTCGGCGCCCGGCGGGCCGATCGGCGGAAAGAGACGCTTCCGAAACCAGCGCTAATATCGCGCAGATCGAAAAAATCGCCGTGATCGTTCTTTTCATCCTATCTGTCTCCTATCGGCGGAAAAGTCCCTCAAGTCCACCCTTCGACTCCCCGGCATGAATGCCGGGGCTTGCTCAGGGTTAACCCTGAGCCCACTCAGCCCCATCTCCTCTCAAGGGGCTGAGTACAAAAGTGTCGCTTCTCGTCCCCGCCTTGAAAGGCGGGGTAGCGTCGGCGAACGGGTCAAAAGAACCCGACTCAGCTCTCGCCGAAGTCGGCCGAGACGGAGCTTTCGTGCCCCTGGCTGTCCACGGCCGTGATCCGGTAGACATACTCTTCGGTCACGGGGAGCTTCCGGTCGAGGTATTCGTAGGTCGAGCCGCTGACCGTCCCCAGGACGGCGAAGG
Organism: Candidatus Aminicenantota bacterium; assembly: GCA_022867325.1. Taxonomy (GTDB): domain Bacteria; phylum Acidobacteriota; class Aminicenantia; order Aminicenantales; family JAFGBC01; genus JAFGBC01. The sequence continues at coordinate 13,034 of JALHUR010000150.1, forward strand.
CCGCGTCGGCCTCGCTGCTCTTCCTGCGGTAGATCTTGTAGCTCGAAACGGTCACCGGGTCGTTAAGCGCGCTCTTGACCCAGGTCAGCTTGTTGACCTTCTCCTGGTACAGGAGGTAGCTGTTGACGACGGTCTGGAGGGCGATGTTGATCGGGGGGAAGACGCGGTGCTCGGCCAGGGCGGAGGTCCGGTCGCTCTCGATCTTCCATTCGGGGACGGAGGCCAGCTTATAGTAGTACTTAACGCCGGTGGAAAGGCCGTCGTCGTCGAAACGGTGGGTATCTACGCCGACCGTTCCGGCCAGCGTGTAGGATGTGCCGCCCACGGCCTTCCGGTAGATCCGGTAGTTCTCGATCGGGAGGCCCTGGTTCTGGGAATTGTCCTGCCAGGTCACGCTGTTGATCTTGGTCCCCGCCGCCGCGTCGAGCTGCGACGTAACAGCCGGCGAGACCGGGGGATAAGTCGTCGCGTAGACCTTGATGTCCGTGATCGACCCCGATCGCTCGCTTTCATGGTTGTAGATGGAGTAGGCAGCTGCGACGTATGTAGACTTCTGGTCGTTGACGAGGCCGACGTCTTTGAAGCTATAGACGCCCGGGCCGACCTCACTGGCCAGGACGTAATCCTTATCGTCCTGATTGACGCCCTTCCGGTAGATCCGGTACTTGGCGACCTCGCTGTTCCGGTTCTGGGCGTTTTTCTGCCAGGTCAGGGAGTTGTTTTTCTTGTAAATGCCGTCGCCCAGCGCGCTGGTAACGGCCAGGTTGGTCGGCGGGAAGAACGGCGGCAGGACGAGCTGGTCGTCGACGGGAGTCGAGCCTTGGCTCTCCAGATTCCCCCTGGCGATCGAGGTCATTTTGTAGGTGTACTGCTGAACGCCCAGGAGGTTCGCGTCTTTGAACTGGAGAGCGGTCGCTTCGACGGTTCCGGCGGATGTATAGTTCGAGTCCGGATCGCCTTTTTTCTTCCGATAGATTTTATAATTCAGGAGGGTGATGGGCTGGTTCTCGGGGTTGGTTTCCCAGCTGACGGTCGTGTCCTTGCGCCGGGGATCGGCCGAGGTCGCCTTGCTGGAGGTCGCAACGTTGATTGGAGGATGGCCCGCGATCTCGCCGAGCTTCCCGGTGTACCAGATATGGTAGACGCCCGACTTGTTGCTCGTGTAGACGAGGTGGATGCCGCCGTTTGCGTCCGCGAACAGGCTGGGATAATCGGCGGTCTGGGAGTCCTGGGTCATGTTGACCGCTTCGCTCCACTGCCAAACGTTGTTGATCCTTGTCCAGGTTTTCATCAGGACGGACCAGCCTTTGGTCGTGCTCTCCCCCCAGGCCATGTAGATCTCTCCCGTCTTTCGGCTGACGGCCACCGTGGACCGGGCGGATTGTCCGGGCGAATTGGATATATTCTCCCTGCCGACCCAAACGCCGTCGACCCTCTTGCGGAAGAAAGCCTCCCAGTTGCCGATGTTCTGGAGCCAGCTGACATAGACGTTGCCGTTGTTGTCGCAGGTGACCCTGGGATAGGCAAATCCCCAATTGTCCGCCGTGCCGGTGTTCCCGGACACGTCGAACGGGGCCGTCCAGGCCAGCTTATCCAGTAATGTTTTGTTTTCGCTGAAAAAGACGTGGGAGATTCCCATGTCGGCCCGGTTGTCATAGACGATGTATCCGCGCCCCTTGTCGTCGGCGACGCCGTCGGGGAAGTAGCTCCGGTTCGTCGGGTCGGGGATTTGACCGCCTCCCGTCCAAGCGTCGATCCCCCTGGGCTTCCGTTCCAGGAAAATATTCCAGCAGACCGCATCCTCGGAAGGTCTTTCGGCGTCGTCCTGGTAGGGGAGAAAATAATCGTTGGTCTCCGGAGAGATCAGGAATGAGGACGACATCGATCCTCCGAACGGCGTCCGGGACACGTTTTCGTGATCGGCCCAATTTCCGCCGGACCGTTTCCGGAAGAGAATTTCGTAGTTGCCCGACCCCATCCGGGCCTGGTGGGTGATGACGATGTCCCCCTTCATGTCGAAGGCGACCTCGGGGGCGGGATACTCGCCGATCATGTAGTATGCGTTGATGTACTTTGCCGTCTCCCAGCTTCCGGTTTCGTTGGTATTGAATCCGATTCGTTTTCCGCCTCCGCCTTCCTCGACCCAGGTGGCGGCGACTTTGGTACCGGTTGGATCGGTCGTGACCCGGGCGTCATAGCTCCAGTACTGGAATTTCGGGCAGATGTTGACCGGCGTCGACCACCCCTCCGGAAGGGCTTTCGATTTCGGGGCCGGGGTCAATTTCTTTTGGGCGCCCGGCGCGGCCGCCATGAAAATAAGGGCCGCGAGCAGGAGCGTCGAAAAAATAAACAACCTTGATTTCATGCTTCATTCTCCTCCTGAATTTGGGAGTTGATTATACCTTAACTGATAAAATTGTCAACGACCCCCCTCGGGAGGAAACCAGGGGGCGATCCCTTCGCAAAGGGGGTAAAATCGGATATAATTCTGGACAATGGCAAAGATCAAGAAACGGGCCCCGGCGTCCCCGTCCAAGCCCGCCCGGAACCGGCGCGGTCCCGCGGCAGAAATCGCGGGCGTCGTCCTGATCGCTCTGGCCCTATTCTCCCTGATCAGCCTCGTCTCCTATAACGCCGCCGACCCTTCGTGGTTCGCGGCTTCGGAAGCCGCGACCCGCAACGTCGGGGGGAAAGTCGGGGCGTCCCTGGCCGACGCCCTCCTCCAAGCGCTCGGGCTGGCCGCCTTCCTCGTCCCGTTCATGCTCGGCGCCATCGGGACAAAGACCATCCTGAGCCACGGCGATCGGCGGCTATTCGTCAAGGCCGGCTTTTTTATCTGGCTCATCGTGCTCCTCGCCCCTTTTCTGTCCCTGGTCTTCGGCCGCCTGGTCTGGCGAGGGGGCGATATCTCCTCGGGAGGGCTGCTCGGCTCATCGCTGGCCTCTTTTCTCGTCCGCTATCTGAATCAGGCTGGGGCGGTCCTCGCCCTGATCGTCCTTTTTCTGCTGCTTGGCATTTTCTCGACCAAGCTGTCTCTGAAGCAGCTTCTCCAGATGGCCTCGGGTCTCTTTCGCTTCGCCGTCAAAGAGGTCCGGATCAAGGTCTCCCGCTATCAGCGTTCCAAGGAGCGGGATAAGATGCGGAAGAAGGTCATCGAAAAATACACGGCCCCGGCCGAAATAGAGGTTGGAGAAAAGAGGCCGGAAGCGGGAAAGGAGAGACCGCCCGTCCCGCGCGAGGACAGGGAGCGGAGAACCCGCGAATCGAAGCCGGCGCTGAAACCGCCCCTTCCCCCGCCGGGACCGGCCCCGGTCCGGCCTGAGCCCTATCTCTTCCCCGACATGGGAAAAAAGGGGGACTATACGTTCCCGCCCCTGAACCTGCTCGACCAAAGCGCCCCGGCCGAGCAGATCGACAAGGACGAGCTCTACGACAAGAAAATCCGGATCGAGCAAAAGCTCAAGGAGTTCCGGGTCGAGGGCGAGGTCCGCGAGTATCATCCGGGCCCGGTCATCACGACCTACGAATTTTACCCCTTCCCCGGCATCAAGGTCAGCCAGGTCGCCAACCTGACCGAGGACCTCTCGCTGGCCCTGGGGGCCGAGTCCGTCCGCATCCAGCGCATCCCCGGCAAGTCCTCGCTGGGCGTCGAGATCCCCAACAACAAGCGCGAGACCATCCGGATTCGCGACATCCTTCAGTCGGAGAAGTTCCGCAACTCGCCCTCCAAGCTGACGATCGCCCTGGGCAAGACCGTCCACGGCGAGACCTACATCACCGACCTGGGCGTCATGCCCCACCTCCTGATCGCCGGCGCGACCGGGACGGGAAAGAGCGTCGCCCTCAACGCCCTGATCGCCTCGATCCTCTACAAGGCGACCCCGGACGAGGTCAAGCTCATCCTGATCGACCCCAAGCGGATCGAGTTCACGCTCTACGACGGGATCCCCCACCTGATCAGCCCCGTCATCAACGACCCCAAGAAGGCCGGCATCATCCTGATGGACGCCATCAAGCGGATGGAGGAGCGCTACCAGATGCTCCTGTCCTTCAAGGTCCGGAACATCGAACAGTACAACCAGATGGTCCGGCAGATGATCGCCGAGAAGCGGGGGAAGCTCACGGACGAGGACAAGGAGAAGCTCAAGCCGCTCCCCTATCTGGTCATCATCATCGACGAGCTGGCCGAGCTGATGATGATCGGCTCCCAGGAGGTCGAGTTCTGCATCGCCCGGCTGGCCCAGCTGGCCCGGGCCGTCGGCATCCACCTGGTCATGGCCACCCAGCGGCCCTCGATCGACGTCATCACCGGAACGATCAAGAACAACTTCTCGAGCCGGATCGCCTTCCGGGTTCCCTCCAAGATCGACTCCCGGATCATCCTCGACACCTCCGGCGCCGAAAAGCTCCTCGGGCTGGGTGACATGCTGTTCATGCCGCCCAATTATCCGCGTCTCCTCCGCCTCCACTCGGCCTTCATCTCGACGACCGAAATCAGCCGCATCGTCAAATTCGCCAAGGGCCAGCGGGCGCCCGTCTACGACGAGAAGATCATCCGTGTCATCAAGGGGAGCGCCGAGGACCTCTGGCAGGATTCCGGCGAGCGGGATGCGCTGTACGAGAAGGCCGTCGAGCTCGTCCTCCTGACCGGCCAGGCCTCGGCCTCCTATCTCCAGCGAAAGATGAAGTTCGGCTACGCCCGGGCCGCCCGGGTCATCGACCAGATGGAGCAGGATGGCATCCTGGGACCTTCCGAGGGGAGCAAGCCCCGGGACATCCTGGTCGAGCCGGCCGACTACCTCAAGAAAAAAGAACGAGAGAAGTAGGGGCTTTGGAAAGAGGGATCGCCCCCGGTATCCGGTCTGGATAAACCGAATATGAAGCGAAAGCAGGACGAGCTCGACCTCGACGAGATGGTCGCCCGCTACCGTCCCATCGTCGGCTTCCGGGTCAAACGCGCGTTCGGCCCGGCCAACCCGGACTGGGAGGACATCGTCAACGAGATCCTGGCCGACGTCATCGTCAAGATCCGGAACGGCGAGTTCGAGGGCCGGTCCACGATCGGGACCTTCATCTACACGATCGCCTCGCGCCGGATCGTCGACTACATCCGGCTGAAGACAAAACATCTGCGCTACGCCCCCGAACCTCCCCCCCTGCCCGACCCCCAGGAGCTGGCCGAACTGGGCGAAAATGCGGAACGGCTCGCCCGCGCCATCGACAAACTCAAGCCCCGCTTCAAGGAGGTCCTCTATCTCTACTATTTCCAGGAGCTGTCCCGCGAAGAAGTCGCCCGCCGCTTGGGCCTGACGCCGCGCCGCGTCAGTGAACGGGTCAACTACGACCATAAGCTCCTCCGCAAGCTTCTCCAGCAGGAGGATTTTTTCCAACTTTCGGGCTCCCGGCCGACTAAAGTAAGGAAAACGGAGAATGATGAGTAAATGTCGGTTCGAAGGCCAAATCGAAAACTATCTATTGAAACGGCTGGAGGGAACCCAAAAGGAAGAGTTTGAGGAGCACTACTTCAACTGCGCGAGCTGTTTCCAAAGGCTTCGGGAGAGGGACCTCCTCATCCGGATCGTCAAATCGCGGGGCCCGGCCCTCGTCGCGGAGGGCGACCGGGCGGGCCGGCCTGGGCGGGTTCTCTGGAGGCCGGCGCCCCGGACGTTGGCCGCGGCGGCGGCCGGCCTTGTCCTCGTCCTGGCCGCGCTGATTCTGGTGCCGCGCTTCCGCGGAACGACTCCGGAATTCGTCCTGACCGGCGACGGGACCGTGCGGGGCGGGACGATCGCCGTCGTCGCGCCCGCGGGGGAGCTCCCGGAGCCGCCGGCATCGTTCGAATGGCAGCCGGCCGGCTCGGACCTCGAGTTCCGCGTCTATCTGTTCCAGTCCGACGTCGTTTGGACGGCCGCGACCAGGTCGAATTCAATCGCCCTGCCGGATGAAATCCGGCGGCGGCTCGCGGACGGTGGAGAGTACTCCTGGCAGGTCAAGGCCTTCGCTCCTCAAGGAGGCCTGACGGCCGTTTCGGATCGGGTCCGGTTTCAAGTCAAACCGGCCCGTTAGCCGGCTACCCCTCCTTTCTCAAGGTTAAGCCGGGGCCGAGCCCGCGAAAGGCCGAGGACAAAGGCTCGGTCGCGAAGGACTCAATCCTCCGCGACCTTATCTTCCTCGGAATACAATCGGCCCCGGCTTTCCTCTTCAAACCCGAGGCAGCACATCAGGCGGCCGCACAATCCCGAGATCTTGGTCGGATTGATCACGATCTGCTGCTTGCGGGCCTTCTGGATGGTGACCGGCTCGAAGGCCCTCATGAAGCTGAAGCAGCACAGGGGCCGGCCGCAGACGCCCAGCCCGCCGACCATCTTGGCCTCGTCCCGGACGCCGACCTGGCGCATCTCGATCCTCATCCGGAGCTCTTTGGCCAGGTCCTTGACGAGCTGGCGGAAATCGATCCGGCCGTCGGCCGTGTAGTAGAAGATCCCTTTCTTCTCGCTGAAAAAATAGCGGACGGAGACGAGCTTCATGGGCAGGCCGCGGGCCGTGATCCGCTCCAAGCAAAGAGAGTAGGCCCCGGCTTCCTTGTCGGACAGCCAGTTGAATTTCCGCAGGTCGTCTTCGCTGGCCTTGCGGACGATCCGGACGGCGTCCTTGGCGGACCGGGCCCGCTCGCAGAGGATACCGGTCACGGCCGTGACCACGGCCAGGTCCCCGCCCCAGTCGGACTCGACCAGGCAGACATCCCCCATCCGGACTTCGTCCTCGCCTTTCTTGGCGCGCACGATCTTACCCGTGCGCTGGGATAACAGACAGACAATCTCTGGCATGGTTCCTTCCAGTCATTCGGCTTACGAAATCGGTCATCACCAGGCCGACATTCATGTTCCTGTCCAGGGCTTGGAGGACGGCTTCGACCAGGGCCAGGCCGCGGAGGGCGTCCGGCCCGTTCAGGAAACGGGCCGCCTCGGCGATCCGCTCCGCAAGGTCCGGGTTCAGAAGCCCATGGGACGCCCCTCCTTCCGCGAGGTAAAGGACGTCCCGGAAGAAGGATGCGAAAAACTCCATCGTCCGGACGATGTCGTCCTCGACGGCTTTGCGCGGAGCGTAGGCCCAGAGCCGCAGGAACGGCGACGTGTCCTTGTCCGCGACGAGCGCCAGGAAGGCGCGCCAGGCCAGCTCGCGCCGGGCCAAGACATCGTCCCAACCCAGGGTCAGGGCCATTTCGAGATTTCCGCGGGCCAGCAGGGCCAGGGTCCGGGCCCGCTCCGGGGACAGGCCTTTGTCGAGAAGGGCCCGCTCGATCTCGTCGATCGCGATCGGGAGAAAATTCAGGATCCGGCAGCGCGAAACGATGGTCGGGAGAAGTATCTCGGGATGGGACGTGACCAGGATGATATGGCAGAACAGGGGCGGCTCTTCCAGAATCTTGAGGATGGAGTTGGCGGCGTCGGACGACATCAGCTCGGCGTCCTCCACGACGAAGACGCGCCCCCGGCCCGCCATCGGCCTCAGATAGGCCGTTTGTTTGATCTCCTTGATCCGGTCGATCCCGATCTCCTTTTTGGATTTGTCCAGGGAGATCCCCATCACATCCGGAAATTTGCCCGCTTTGTCCGGGTCGTCGAGCGCCTCTCGAACGGCCCGGCAGGGCTCGCATTCGCCGCAGGCGTCATCGTTCATCCGGAGACAATTGAGGGCTTGGGCCAAGATCACGGCCGTCGCCCGCTTCCCGACGCCTTCGGGTCCGCAGAAAAGCAGGGAGTTGGGAAGACGGTTCTTGGCCAGGGCCATCCGCAGGAGGTCCCTGACCCTCCGGTTCCCCGGTATCTGCTTGAACGGCATCGCGACGTTGTCTCCTCAGGTTTTTCGGCGGCCGGCGGCCAACGCTTTCTTGAGGAAGCGCCCCGTGTGGGAGGCGGCACTCTTCACCACGTCCTCGGGCGTCCCTTCGGCCACCACCCGGCCTCCCTCTTCGCCCCCCTCGGGTCCCAGGTCAATAATATAGTCGGAATACTTGACGACTTCAAGATTGTGCTCGATGATGACGACCGTATTCCCCAGGTCGACCAGCTCGGACAGGAGCTCGAGGAGCTTGCGCACGTCCTCGAAATGAAGGCCGGTCGTGGGCTCGTCGAGGAGGTAGAGGGTCCGCCCGGTGGCGCGGCGGCCGAGTTCCTTGGTAAGCTTGATCCGCTGGGCCTCGCCGCCCGACAGGGTCGGGGCCGGCTGGCCGAGCCGGATGTAGCCGAGCC
>JALHUR010000151.1 GCA_022867325.1 Candidatus Aminicenantota bacterium
CGCGGCCAGGTGGACCTCGTAGCCCTGCATGGCCAGATGAGAAGTCAGCGTCCTTCCTACCAGGCTGACGACCTCGATGATCAGGACCGATTTCATGTTCCCTCCTCGCCGGGCAGGGAAATCAGGAAGCAGCTCCCCCGCCCCCGTTTTTTGACGACCTTGATGACGCCGCCGTGCTGTTCGACGATCTTGCGGGCGTTGGCCAGGCCGAGCCCGAAACCGGCCGCTTTAGTCGTGAAGAACGGCTCGAAGATATTCTCCCATTCCCTGTCCGGGATGCCGCAGCCGTCGTCCCCGATCCGGGCCTGGTCTCGGGGCCGCCCCTCCTCCCGGCCCCGCGACAGGACGATCCTGATCTCGCCCCCCTCCTCGACGGACTCGGAGGCGTTGCGGAGGACGTTGAGGAACACCTGCCGCATTTTATCGCCGTCGACGGAGACGGCCGGCAGGTTCTTGGCGACGGTTTTTTGGAGGACGATCCGCTTCTCCTGAAAGGGCTCCCGGAGGAGTTTGAGGGCCTCGTCCAGGATGGTCTCGAGTGAGAACAGATCCCTCATCAGCTCCGAAGCCCGGGTGAAGCTCAGCAACTCCTTGATGAATTTCTCGATCTGGCCGATCCCCTCCCGAGACAGGGCGATGTGTTCTTTTTCGACGGGATCGAGCCGCTCGCTCTCCTGGACTTTCTGGATATTGAGCTTGACCGACGTCAACGGGTTCCGGATTTCGTGGGCGATCGTCGCGGCCAGCCGTCCGATCGAGGCCAGCTTTTCGGCCTGGACGAGCCGGCGGTTGGCGGCTTCCATCCGTTCCCGGGTTTGCATGAGTTGGGCCGTCATTTCGTTGAAGCTTCGGGCCAGCTCGCCGAGCTCGTCCCGGGAAGCGAGGTCGATCCGCTGGGAAAAATCGCCCTTGGAGATCTGAACGGTCCCGGCCACCAGCTTCTTGAGGGGCCGGGTGACCCGGCGGGCGAGCAGGGTCGAAGCGAGCAGGCCGACCAGGCATCCGCCCAGCCCGATCAGGATCAGGACGCGGCGCGTCCGGCGGACCTCGCGATCCATGTCCTCCAGGGAATGGCCGATCTTGATCGAGCCCCACTTGGTCGCGACATCGGGGGCGAAGATGGGCAGCTCGACCTCGAGGACGTTCTGATCCTTGTCCCCGATCCGGAGGGTATGCGTCCGGAGCTCAAATTCACCCTCGGCAACGTCGGCCGGGAGGCGGCTCGTATTGTAGATCTCGGGATAGGTCTGGATGGACGCGTTGGCCGCCAGCGGCTTCCCCGATCGGTCGTAGATGATGACATAGAGCAGACGTTTTTCGATCTGTTCGTCGATCGTCTCCTGCATGAAGGCCGTATCCCATGAGATAAGGGCCCTCAGGTTGCGCGAGGCCAGGTATTCGGCGATGAGCAGGGTCCGGCTCTTGGTCTCCTCGAAGATCGTCCCCACCTCGCGCTTCTCGATCACGAACAGGACGGCCCCGACCAGGACGGTCAGCAGGGCCGTGATCCAGGCCGCGAACCGGGTATGGAGGGAGATCTTCATTCTCACGTTCGGTCGTTCACCTCTCGAGCCAGATGTCCTTAGCGCTCATGAAATACAAGCCGAGCGGCGGCAGCTTGACGTTCCGGACGAAGGGCTGGACGGACAGGCGGCGGCGGATCGAGAACAGAGGCAGGACCGGTCGTTCCTCGAGCAGGATCCGCTCGATCTCCCGAAACAGTTCGGTCCGGCGCGCCCAGCTCGGCTCGACCTGGGCCTTCTCGAGGAGCTGATCGATCCTGGGGTTGAAGTAGCCGATCATCCACTGGTTGGCGATGGCCCTGGATTCGAAGAGAAGCTGGATGATGTTCTCGGGATCGGGAAAGTCCGTGTTCCAGTCGAAGAAAAAGACGTAGGGCGTCTCGATCTTCTGGATCGCCGCCCAATCCGGAACGGTTTTGAGTTCGACCTTGATCCCCAGGGCCTCGATCTGGGTTTTGAGCTCCCTGGATATCCGCTTCCGGTCCTCCCGCTGAGTTCGAATCTCGGCCACGATCAGGCCGGGGAGGTCGCGGGCGATCTCGACCCCGGCCTCATCCAGGATGGCCTTGGCCCGCTTCGGGTCGCAGCCGTCCTTGTCGTCGATCGGGAAAAAACCGGGGAACTTGACCGGAATGATGTTGTGGGTGACCATCGGAACATAAGAAGAGCCCGTGGCCGCCTCGGCCAGCCGGTTCTTGTCGATAGCCAGGGTCAGGGCCCGGCGGACGCGGGCGTCGTCTAAGGGAGGGATCCGGCAGCCGAAGGCGATGAAGCAGCTGTCGAAAGACCCGTCCTCGACGAGCTGATAGGGCGGCCGGGCCAGCCGGTCCGAAACGCAGGGGAAAATATGAACGTCCTGGCTCCGGAACTGATCCTCCGTGTAATAGGGGCTGAACTCGACGGCCTCCAGGTAGGCTTTCCGGCCGTAATAGGATTCGTTCCTTTCCATCCTGACCCCGACGATGTTGAGCTTGGGGTCCCTGATCCAATACCCGAACTTGAACGGCCCGCTGCCCAAGGGTTTGAGGAAAAAGTCGTTGCCCTGGGACAGGACAAGGTCGCGGGGCAGAATCTTGCAGAAAAACATGCAGAGGAGATAAAGCCCCGAGACATAGGGATTTTTCCATTGGATTTCGAAAGTGAACTTGTCCTTGGAGACGAACCCGGAGACGGCGTTGGCCCGCCCCTCGAAAAATTCCTGGGCGCCGACGACCCGGGGGAGGAAATACTGGCGGAAGGCGGCATCCGAGTTCGGAGTCAGGAGTCTTTCGAGGGAGAATTTGACATCATCGGCCGTGACCTCGGCCCCGGTATGGAATCTGGCTCCCCGCCTGAGTTGAAAAGTGTATTTGCGGCCGTCCTCGGAAATAACCCAGTATTCGGCCAGCGCGGGGACGATGTTGAGGTTGTTGTCGAGCCGGACCAGGCCGTCATAAATCTGTTCATAGACGAAAACGTGGCCCGGTAAGGAAGGATCGAGCCGGACGTTGAAGCTTCCGGTATAAGGTTTTATCCTCAGGACTCCTCCCATCCGGGGACGATCCTCCCGGCGGACGCCGGACTGGGCAAGACCCGGCAATGATCCGAGCAGCAAAACGCAGACCAGAAACCAGGGCCGGGCCTGGCGCCGGCGTTCGGAGCGCATACAGACGGTCGCGCTTTTCATGTCGCAGTCTGAAAAAGCAAACTTCATGCCAGAAAGGGGCTTTCGCCGGTCCCTGATAACCTATCAGAACATATGGGAAATGAGCAAATAAGGCAAGAGGGTGTAAATTTTATTTACACGAACAGGGTTTTGAGATCTCCAATCCGCTTCGCGATATCGACTCTTTGCGCGCAAGCGGCGCTGCATTCGGCGCAGGAAAAACACGCGGACAGCCCGCGGCCCGGTGAGATGGCCTCGAGCGTCTGGCGGCATTGGCCGAAATTGGCGTAAGCGGCCGCGTACATTTGAGCTCTCATCAGATCCGGTATGCTCGCTCCCCGGGGACAGGAAGGAAGGCAGGAGCGGCACTGGACGCAGTAAGCGAGGGCGGCCGGGGACGTCTCTTCAAGAAAAGCGGCTTCTTCCGGCTTATAGTCGAGGCCGCCGGCGCAGGACCAATCCGTGTCGAGCTGATCGAAGGTCGTGAATCCGGGAACGGCCGTCGCGATGAATTCGTGGCGGAGAACCCACTTGAGGACGGCCGTGTGGAGGATCGGGACTTCGTAGTACTTCCGTTGATCGCCCGGCAGCTCTTCCTTGTACCAGTTCTGAGTGCATTGGGTCTTCATGGCGACGAGGCCGATCCCGGCGGCGGCGGCCGCCTGCATGGCGCTCAACAGGGCCCGGTCGCCGGCCAAGGCGTAGTTGAACGAGGTCAGGATCACGTCGTAGAATCCGTCGAGGCGCGCCGCCTCGAGGCATTCGGTCATGCCGACGTGGGTCGAGAACCCGGCGAAACGGATCCGGCCCCGCTTCTTCAGATCCGCCAGGGCCTCCCGGATGCCGGGACGGATTATCTCCTCGGCCCGGCCGACATCGTGGATGTAGAGGATGTCGACGGCATCGGTCTGGAGGCGGCCCAGGCTCTCCTCGGCCAGCCGGATGAACAAGGACTTTAACTCGGCGGCCGGCAGGGAGCGACGTTGTTCATCGGGGACGAGAACCTTGGTCGCGATGACGGCCCGGTCGCGGACGCCGAGATCCTTGAGGACTTTTCCCACCATCATCTCGTTCCGGCCCCGGGCGTAGACGCCGGCCGTGTCGAAGTGCCTCATCCCGACCTCGTAGGCTTTCCGGACGAGCTCGGGATTGTCAGCGTTCATAACTCCCATCGAGACGACCGGGAGGGTCAGCCCGGTCCGCCCCAGAGTCCGGGTCAGGATGGGCCCGGGCTTGTCCTGGGCCGGGGCCGGCGACAAGGCCAGGCCGGCCGCGCCGACGGCCGCCGCCGTTCCAATGGTTTTCGAGAAGAACGCCCGCCGGGTCATTCCTCGGGTGGTCGATTTCACGGCAGCACTCTTTTCTCTTTCATTTCTCGGCCCTCGGACGGCGGGACACCTCGATCACCTTGCGGAAGACGCGCAGGGTGTTTGCGCCCCAGATCTTCTCGATCTCCCGGTCCGTGTACCCGCGCCGGAGGAGCTCCTCGGTGACGCGGATCATCTCGCTCGCGTCGTTACAGCCCGCCAGTCCGCCCCCGCCGTCGAAATCCGTCCCGATCCCGACGTGGTCGATGCCGGCGACTTTCCGGACCTGATCGATATGGTCGACCAGGTCCTTGACCGTGGCTGTGGCTTCGGGATACTTGGCGTCGATCGCTTCGTAATCCGCCCGCGCCTTTTTTCGCAATTCCTCATCCTTGATGTCCCGAATCGATCCATAGGTCGTCCGGAGCTCCTGGAGAGCTTTCTCCCGTTCCGGGTTGGGGGGCGTCTTTTTGACGTAATCCGACAGGAAGCAGATCTGGATGACGCCGCCGTTCCGGGCCAGGGCGCGGAGCATGTCGTCGCCGAGGTTGCGGGGGCTGTCGCAAACGGCCCGGGCGCAGGAGTGGGAGGCGAGGACGGGCGCCCGCGATGCGGCCAGGATGCCGGCAAAGGATTTGTCCGAGGCGTGGGAAACGTCGACGATCATCCCCAGCCGGTTGCACTCCGCGACGACGGCGCGGCCGAACTCGCTCAATCCCTCGTCCTCGGGACGCTGCGTATCGGTCGAAGAGTCGCAGATGTCGTTGTCCCGGGTATGGACGAGGGTCATCAGCCGGACGCCTCGCTTGTAGTAATCCTCGACCAGGGCGAGGTCCTTCCCGACCGGGTAGCCGTTCTCCATACTAATGAAGGCAACGAGCCGGCCTTCCTTCTTGAGCCGCAGGGCGTCATCGGGCGTCAGGGCGAGTCCGATCATCGCCGGATACTCCCGGCACATGCCCTGGACGGCCTCGATCCCCTTGAGGGCGGCCTCCCGGGCCTTGGCGTAGGCCTCGGGCGTCCGCTGGCCCTGGCCGACGAAGGCGGCGAAGAATTCCGCGTCCAGGCGTCCCTCCTTCATCCGGGGAAGGTCGATCTTGCCGCTCTGACGAAGGAGCGGGTCATGGCGGTCACCGATCTTCCAGTCGGTGCGCATGATGTAAAACGGCGTGTCGCAGTGGGTGTCGATGGACAGGATCCGGTCATGGAGACGTGGGGCCCGCGCCGCGACATCCTCCGGGGATTGGGAGACACGGCAGCCGATCGTGACCAGACCGAGGAGGACAAGGCCCGAAAAATATCGGGGGATTCTTTGGGATCTCATCGATTCTCCTTTTTGGAAACGACGATCTCTTTGCAAGTTTGTGATTATAGCACAAACGGAGGCGGGAGCGTCTCGGCCCGCAGGCCGGCGGACGCCAGCGCTCAGTCGTGGCGGAGGGCCTTGACCGGATCGACCAGGGCCGCCCGGTGGGCGGGGTAGATGCCGGCGGCCAGGCTGACCGCCACGGCGAAGGCCAGCGCTCCGGCGAACAGCCACCAGGGGAAGGCAAAGTAGTCGATGGCGGGAAGGCTCTGCCGGGCGAGGAAATAGTTGACGACCCGGTTGATGACACGGCTGACGATCCATCCCAGTCCGTAGCCGAGGAGCCCGCCCGCGAAGCCGATGATGCTCGATTCGAAGACGAAGACGGAGCGGACGTCCCCGTCGCCGGCGCCGACGGCCTTCATGATCCCGATCTCGCGGGTCCGCTCCAGGATGGACATGACCATGGTGTTGACGATCCCCAGGGCTGCGACGAAGATGGCGATCATCCCGACCGCGGCCAAGATCATGTCGAGGAAGAAGAAAGCCTGGCGGACTTGGGCGAACTGGTCGGCCAGGGCGAAGGTCGAGAATCCCATCTCCTTGATCCGGGCCTTGACGGCGTCCACTTCTCCGGGGGAGGACAGCCGGACGTTGAGGGCCGAGTAGCCGATCGCCCCCTCCTGGAGCCGGAAGATGTCCCAGATGCTGGTGAAGGGAAGCTTCTTGATCTTGCGGGCCGCTCCCGGCGGGATCATCAGCTCGTTCCAGACCGATCCCGGGCCGAAGCCCATGTTCTCGCTGACGCCGACGATCCTGAATTCGTATGTCTCCTTGGAGACAGGCAACTTTCCTCCCTGGAAAATCGAGGAAAAATCCATGGGGTTGAGACGGCCCAGGTCGAACGATACGGACGCGATCTCGATCCGCTTCCCGATGGCGGAGGCGGGATCCTTGACGTCGAGGCGGCGGAGGAGATAGTCGTTGACGATGATCTCGTCGGCGTCATCCGAGAGATAGGGCTTCCCCGCCCTGAGCTTGATCATCCTCGAACCCGCGATCTTGGCCGGCAGAACCTGGACGAGGCGGAACTCCTCGCGTCCGTTGAACCGGACGAGGGCCGGGAAGTTGACATCGGGATAGACGGTCTCGACGCCCCGGAGCTTGGAGATCGCGTCGAGGGCCCGGTCGTCCAGGACGGCCTTGGCCGTTCCGGCCGGGACTCTCCTGGGCTGGTGCGGGTCGATCCTGTCGGGATCCGAACCGCCCGGCCCCGATCCCTCCGGGAAGACCGTGATCGAATTGAAAAGCTCGAGGCTTTTGAAGGTTTCGGTCACGTTCTTCTGCATGCCCGTCCCGAAGGACATCATCGAGACGAGCGCGCCGATTCCGACGACGACGCCGGCCGTGGTCAGCAGAGTCCGCAGCTTCACCTTCCAGAGGTTGGACAGGGAGAGCTCGAGCTGGTCGCGGAACCTCATCGGAGCTTCTCCTCCGACTCGACCCGGCCGTCGTGGAGCCGGATGACGGCATGGGCGAACTCCCGCGCCAGCGCGGTCTCGTGCGTCACCATCAGAATCGTCAGCTCCCGGCTCCGGTTGAGCTCAGCCAGAAGGCCCACGATCTCCCGGGCCGTCCGGCTGTCGAGGTTTCCGGTGGGCTCGTCGGCCAGGACGAGCGGCGGCCGGTTGACGAGGGCCCGGGCGATGGCCACCCTCTGCTGCTCGCCGCCCGAAAGCTCGATGGGCCGGTGGCGGCTCCGGCCGGCCAGGCCGACCTGATCGAGGAGAGAGGCGGCCCGCTCGCGCCGCTCGGCCTTGGGAACGCCGGCGAACAGGAGGGGGAACTCGACGTTCTCGAGCGCGGTCCGGGAGGAGAGAAGGTTGAAGGATTGGAAGATCATCCCGACTCCGCTCCGGCGATAACGGGCGAGGCCGTCCCGGCTCATCAGCGCCAGATCCTTCCCCATGACCGTGATCGACCCGGCGCTGGCCGTGTCCAGACCCCCGACCAGGTTGAGGAGCGTGGATTTGCCCGACCCCGAGACCCCGGTCACGGCCGTGAAGCTCCCCGGTTCGACCCGAAAGCTGACATCGCGAAGGGCGGGAACATCGACCCGGCCCAGCCGATAAATCTTGGCGAGGCCGCGGACTTCAACGGCGGCGGAGGGGCCCTGCGGTATCGGTTCGGCGACAGCGTTTCTCATCGTCCGTCTTGAGCTCTCTTTAATACGTAAAAATTCCGCTTGGGATTATCGCCGGACGAACGGAAGTCGAAAACCTTGTAGCCGCGCCGGAAGAGGGTTTGGAACGCCGTTCGCGTCCCGAGTCTCCAATCGAGAGGGATGCGCCGGACTCGTTCGTCGGCGGTGTCGGTCTCCCGCAGCATGTCGTAGTAATCGGCCGGAATCCGGACAAGGAGGAGGTCGGCTTCCAGGCCCAGGTCCAGCCCTTCGAAAATTTCAAGACGGCAGGCCCGGGTCTTGCCGATGATTTCCGAATCGAACGACCTGACGACGGCGTGTCCGGGCCCAAGGAGCGATTCGAGCTCGAAGGCGGGTCGCGTCGGCTCCCGCTTGAGGTCCCAGTAGGCGAAAAACCTGTCTGAGGGGATGTCGGTCCGGTTGAGCCGCCCTCCGAACGCGCCGTAGCTATCCTCCCGGTATTCGAGGACCTCCATTCCGAAGCGGCCGATGTTCCGGCGGGCGTTGACGCCGGTCAAGGGGTCGTAGGTGCAGACGACGGCGCCGATGCCGAAGACCTCGAGCAGAACCTTCTTCTGAAACTCCTTGATCGGCACGCCCAGGCCGCAATGCTCGAACTCGGGACGGACGCCTGCGTACTGGGAATAAAACCAGAGGTTGGCGGCGTCCCGGAACCCGGCCGCTTTGTCCCTGAGGCCGACGAACCCATAGCTGAACCCGGCCAGGCGGGCTTCATCGAGAGGGAATCCGCCCCTGTCGTCCCGCGCGAAGACACCGATGAACAGGCTGCTCCCGTCATGGAGGTAATTCTCGCTCATCATGTTCCGGCTGCCGGGAAGGGCGTCCTCGGAAAAGTCCCAAATGGCGTTCCGAAGCCGCTCGTACTTGAGGTAATCGGCGGGGCGGTCCGAGGTCTCGACCCGGAACAAAAACTCCCGCCCCCGCACCGTCCGGACCTCCTCCAACCTTGTCCCGGAATGATTTGAAAACATAGCGTTTTTATTATAACGTAAATACCTTTGAAGAATGTAGGAAGGACGCGAAAAGAGGAGCCGCCGATGAAATATGTCATGACAAAGAGCATCAGGGTTTTTCTGGCCGCCCTAGTTTTCGTCGCGCCGCTGTTGAGCGCTTCGATTGAAGTCCGGACCGTAGCCAAGGCCGAGGACCTGCCCGAGCCCTTCTGCGCCGCCTGGCGGAGCGGAGACATCCTCGTCTCGGACGGGCATTCTCTAATTCTAGTGGGCGGCACGGACCGCGCCCTCAGGACGACTCTCAACCTTCCGACCGCAAGCCTCAAGGGAAGCATTATCGGATTCGTCCCGGCCGGCAAAGGATTGGCCAACGCCTTGATCATCGGGACCCCGGCCCTCGTCATCAACAGCCGGAATCGCTATCTGACCTACGGATCGCTTCGGCCGCGGCAGGAGCAAGCCGGCCGCGCCATGTCCCTGGAATGCGAGGCCTCCTACAAAGACGCGGACGGGCGCAAGGCGAGCGTCAAGACGTCCTACCG
Organism: Candidatus Aminicenantota bacterium; assembly: GCA_022867325.1. Taxonomy (GTDB): domain Bacteria; phylum Acidobacteriota; class Aminicenantia; order Aminicenantales; family JAFGBC01; genus JAFGBC01. The sequence goes on from JALHUR010000151.1 coordinate 9,501, forward strand.
TTTCGCGGCCGGCTCGGGCCGGATCGAGATCCTCTCGACCTTGACCAACATCGGCGCCAAGCCGTTCGAGGACCTCGGCTTTTATCTTTACTTCAACGTCCAGAGCTCCTATTCCTTCAACCCCTACGACCGCAAGCGCTCTCCCCGCCTCAATTTCCGGGTTTACCAG
>JALHUR010000013.1 GCA_022867325.1 Candidatus Aminicenantota bacterium
AATAAGACGGCGATATCGCTCCTCGCTCTCCCGCAGCGCCTCCTCCGCCCGTTTGCGCAGGTCGGCGGAGCTAGGGTGTCCGGTTTTCTTCTTTTCGGTCATCTTGCGCCTCTTTTAATCATCATTGCCCCGGGGGGTCTCCGCAACCCGGACTTCAGCCTCTTTCCTCTCGGCCGACTCGCCGCCTCGTCTTCGCCAGGGTGAACCGGAACGTCGTGCCCTTGCCGGGGCCTTCCGATTCCACCCAGATCATGCCGCCGTGCAACTCTACGATCCGCCGCACCAGCGCCAGGCCGATGCCCTCGCCCCCCGAGCCGAGATAACTCACGCCCACACTCCACACTCAAAGCCGCGGCACGATTTCGCGTTCGACAACCGCAAAGCCTGCTTCGAAATTGTAATCTGCTACGACGGGCAATAAATCCCCAAGATCGGCCGTGAATCCCGGATGCCGACGCTTCGCCGCCAGGTTCTCGACAAACTCCGCGCGACTCACCTGAAGGCCCGCGAATTCCATGTATTTTCGAAATGCGCCGACGATCTGTTGTCCATCGGCCTTCCCCTCGGTCAGCCCGAGCCACAGATCGAACAGGTCCCGGCCTTTCCGGCGTTGATACAGGGCGCGAAGCTTGGTCGCCAGAAGCTCGTTCAGGCTGAAGGTGGAAATGTCGCAATGCCCCGTGAACCAGGGCGATGTGATGGAGAACGGCTTCTTCTGCGCGCCCAGCACGGTAAAATGTTCCCTGGAGTTGATCTCCACTTTCAGCTTCAGGGGAATGACCGGAGGACTTTCGGACATCATGCGGTACGTCAGAGTGACCACACCCGGGCCTTGCTTCCTCTGCGGCGTCCCGAGGATGGGCGTCAGCGTATCTCTCAGCACATCAAAGATGGGTCCGATGGGCCCTCCTTCGATCTGCACGAGATCAATATCTTCCGAATAGCGGCGCGGCGGGCTGAAGAACAGCTTGTGCATCGCCGTGCCGCCGCGCAACACAAGATGCTTCGACAAAACGGGATTTTTAAAGATTTCGACCATCGCGCGGCAGATGATCAAATCCTGCTCGACCTTTGCATCCGAACGCCAAGGGGCCTGCGCCCGCCACGCGTTGATGTAGGCCCTTGGAATCACGACAAATCCCCCTCGACCTCCGAGTTGATCCAGAGGTTCCATCGTTTATCGCGTATTGATCCCCGCAGCGGCAGGGAAGGTTCAAGCTTGGTCGGCAACGGCTTCTGCTTTGAAACCCAACAAGCCAACCGGCCGGCTTTTGCGCCGAAGGCGCTCTTATCCAACAGCCAACCCAATCGCTGCGCGGCGGCGACATGGCCGTCGATCTTCGCCGCCTCCACCAGCTTGATCGGGCTCAGAACTTCACCGAGTTCCTGCAGCACGGTCAGCACCTGGTCCAGCCCGCCAACCCGACGGCTGTATCGAATCAGGTCAATCGCGGTTGCCTCGGGGGTCGAAACGGGAATATAGCCGGTCACGCCCTTGAACTGCTGAACCGGGGTTTCCTTGAGCTTGCTCTTGACCAGGAAACGTATGCCGACACCCCGGCATGCGATGTCACGCAGAGGACGGTCAGTAACCACTTGATATCGCTGGGGACGCTGATGGGCGGCGCCGTGGTATTCCGCCGCGCTGAGCGCGCCAACGTAGAAAGGCCGCCCCAAGTGCTCCATGAGCTTCACGATGAACCAGTCGGCGGGCACCACTCCCACGGCGGCATACTCCAGCGGCACGACGACATAGAACTTGCCATGGATTCGAGCAATCTTCTTCCTGGAGGACAGACGACCGGCCGACCGATTGAAGGCCTTTCGGTTCAGCCCGAAAGCCTTCATGGCCTCGTCCCGAGTGAACGAGTACCGCCCCTGGGAGGGCAACGCCTCAACCCAAGCTTTAAAAGCTCCATTTTGCTTGCTTCCGGGCACTTTCATTTAGTTACCAGCCTAAGTATCTGTTTGCATATGTATACATATAGCGTATCCAAATGTAAATATCAACTTATTCGGCGACATCGAGCGCGTCTTTTGCCCGTTCGAGCGCGGCGATTTTGTGTCTGGCCGCGCGGAGTTCTTCGATGGGCCGGGCTTTGCTCTTGCGTTCATCCTCGCGGAGCACGGCTTTATTGTTCACTTTCCCTCATGAAACGCCCCCGGCCGGAATTCCATCAATCCCAGCTATCATCGTTTAGATTAATCCCATCGGTGATAGAAAGCAAGTCTTTAAAAAGGGCGATCATCTTTTCAAGCCGGGGGTGGAATAAAAAGGCGGCTGGTGCATAATACTTATGCCGGGAAAAGCCCCTGCGGAAAGCGGTCGTATGATCGTCATTTCCGGTGAAAGAAGGAAACGCATGAAACATCGGATGCTTTTCGGTCTGGCTCTCTTGGTTGCGGCGGGAATCGCGATCTCCGGCCATCCGGACGCCCGGCAGGATATCTCTAAGGAAAGCCTGAAGGCGCAATATAACCTGTCCGGTCCGCTCAAGGATATCGAGAATAAGGAGCTGGTGGTCGTCTTTTCCGAGGACATGATCGCCCTTGGGACAAATCCCGATGGCGCCGCTTTTCTCGAGATCACGCCGGCTTGCGCGGGCAGGTATACCTGGCGCGGCACCAAGACCCTGGCCTTCAGGCCGGAAGGCCGCTTTCGCTATTCCACCCGCTACCAGGCCGTGATACCGGCTGCGGTGCGTTCCCTGAACGGCAAGAAGCCGGATAAAGCGGTCAGCTGGGATTTCACGACGCCGCTGGCGGAGCCCAAGGAGTTCCGGCCGTCCTCGAAGAAGTATTTCGACGATATCAGTCCTGAGGAGCGCTATTCCGACCTGGTTTGGGTGACCGGTTCATGGTTTTTGAGATTCAACCAGGCCGTCACGGCGGACGAGGTGCTGCGGGTGCTGAAGGTGGCGGAAAAGAAGGGCGGACGGCCGGCGGTCTTTTCCGTTATCTCCGCCGACGAATCCGTGGTCGAGATTGTCTTCGCCGCGCCCTTTCGGCGCGAGATGGAATACGAACTCCGGCTGTCCCGGGGGCTGCGCGGGAAAGAAGGCAATACCGGGACAACCAAGGATTTCGCCTTTTTTATCTCCACCATCCCGCCTTTTCGGTTGGAGACAGACAAGGACATTTCGATAGGCTGCGATGAGCCGAACCTGCGCCTGGAGTTTTCCAACGATTTGGCCGCCGAGGAGCTGTATGAAAAAAAATGGCGGCAGAGCTTGCGGCTGGAGCTGGAGAGAAAAGGAAACACCCGTCCGCTTTCCTTCGATTTGGACGTTTCCGGCGAGGCTCTCATCATCTCCATCAAGGAGTCTCTTTATCCGGGCGATCTTTTGCTCCTGAAATTGCCCCCTGACCTATTCAATAAATACGGCGAAACGCTCGGCGCGACCCCGGAAATGAAGATTCCGGTCTGCTCGGCGGCCCGGCCGATTCTGATCGCCAACCTTGAGTCCGAGCCGGCGCAATTGAGGTATAAAAGCATCAGGCAGGCCGAAGTCTCCCTTTTTAAGTTTTCAGATGATTTGCTCTTCGAGTTGAACGATCAGGAAGGACGTTATTATGGCTACGGCCGGGATGATGGACAACTGGGGTTTTTATCGCAAGTGGCGCTCCAGAAAAAGCTTGTGGAGCGTCACAAAGCGGTTTTCTTGGAGGGAAAAGACGCGAATGAAACCCTGACCCGGAAACTGGACTTCGAGAAAGAGCTGGGCGATAAAAACGGCTTTTTCGGCGTCTTGACCAAGCGGGCGCTGCCGTTCAATTCCTGCGGCGATTGGAGGTTGTATCATTATCCCCTGGCTGAACCTTTCACTCTGCAGGTTGTGCACCGCCGCAGCAGCGATTTCCTGGTCCGCAGCGGCCCCGGCCAAATGCTGCTTTGGGCTTACGACAACCGCAGCGGCGCCGGGGTCGAGGGCGGCGACGTCAAGCTGAGAAGGGGCGGTCAGGACATCGCGATCGGATCGACGGGAAAAGACGGATTGCTGCGGAGCGACGAGGAGATCAAGCGGGGCGATATTATAGTCATGCGCCGAGGGGAAAAGTCGGACCTGGCCTTCAAACGCGTCACCTCCGAGCCTTGGGACAGGCGCCCCGATTTCCGGGCCGAGCTCTTCACCGACCGCGACTTTTACAAGCCCGGAGACGAGGTCCATATCGGCGGCGTTGTCCGCGAGTACAGCCAAGGCGGATTGGTTCGCTCCAGCCTCAAGCAAGTGACCCAGGAGCTGGTTGACCCCGAAGGCCAAAGCGTCCACACCCGGATCCTGAACCTGGATGACTGGGGCGGCTTTTACGCTTCCTACAGGTCGACGGCGGATGCCAAAAAAGGGCGCTACTCGGTCATTATCAAAGGAAGCGGACTATACCACAGCCGGTCGATCCGCATCGATTATTACCAGCCCAATGTCTTTGAAGTGACCATCGGAAAAACCGAGGCCGTCTACACCCGCGCCGATACGTTTGCCGCCGCGGTTTCCGGGGCCTATTTTTCCGGCAATCCCATGGCCGGCGACAAGTTGGTCTACGGCTTATCGACCTCTGCCTGGCCCGACATGTCCGGACTGGGGTCCAAAGAGGACCTATCCGGTTACCGTTTCGATCTGCATGAGCACTTCCGCCGGACCGATCCCGAATATAAAAAGGAGGCCGTTTTTGACCGCGGCGGCGCAGTTGCCGTTTCCATCCCTCTGAAGCATTATGGCTTGCTCAACCACGCCGCCGGTCTCCAATTCGCCGCCACCGCGAAGTCGGCGGAGGGCAAGGAATACACCGCCTCCTCATCGGCATTGATTCTTCCCGGGAAGCGGATTTGCGGCCTGAAGACGCCCTTCTACGCCGATGCCAAGAACGAGATCAAGGCGAAGATGCTTCTGCTGGATGATAAGGGGAAGCCGGCATCGGGAATGGTGCTCGTTTCGCTTTACAAACAGCGTTGGGTATCGGGGGAATGGCAGTTCAAACTGATCCAGGAGGGGATGGCGCTGAAGGTGGCGGAGGGAAAAAAGGAATATGCTTTCCGCGTGCCCGAGCCCGGCTATTACACTCTGAAAGCTGACGCCCGGGATGACGACGGCGTCGTCACGTCTTCCTCCTCCGAGTTCATGGCCTGGGATTATAGTTGGAAAAGCGAGGCCGAGGATCTGGAATTGCGTTCCGAGAGCGAGATTTGCCGCATCGGCGATGCTTTGACATGCTACCTGCAGTCTCCCCAGGAGGGGCAAGCCCTGGTGACGATCGAAACCGATCGTATTCTCGAGGCCTGGACGATCGATGTCCGAAAAACCACGCCCATCGAGTTCAAGGTTAAAAAGGAGTATTTCCCGCGCTTCACCGTTCATGTCGGCGCGTTCTTCGGCGGCAGCCGCTGGGCTGAGGCCGAGCGAGAGTTCCGGGTCGAAGACGCCGCCCGGCGCCTGCTGGTTCGGATCGAGGCGCCCGAAGAGGTCAAACCCGCAAGCCGTCAGAAAGTTACGGTGCGCGTCGTCGATAACCGGGAGCAAGCCAGGAAAGCCAAAGTTTTTATCTATGCCGTGGACGAGGGCAATCTCTCCCTGACCGGCTACCGCACCCCCGGGTGGCACGATTCCCTCTATTATCGTTCGCCCGTTAACCGTACGCACAACTTGTTTTCAAAGGACAATGCGCGCTGGATCTTCAACCGGCCCTTGATGGATATCAGTCTCTCCGGTGCCGGCATCTTCGGCTGCGTGATGATGCCCGACGGAACTCCGGTCGCCGACGCCACGGTCACATTGCGCAAGGAAAAGTCGGACCAGGTCTTTAAGGCCCGGACATCGGCGGCCGGCTACTACTTCTTCCCGAATCTCAAGGCCGCGGATTACGAGATCCGGGCCCAAAAGGGCGATCTTGCAACGATCCTGTACATGGTAGATTACGGCGGTCATAGGGAAGCCCGCGACATGATTCTCGTCCCCCGCGCCCTGGCCGATGAATGGAATGCGACAATTATGGAGGGCGGTATTGAAGGGGGTGTCGTGGGAGGCGTATTGGGCGGCGTTGTACAAGCCGTGCCGACGGCTCCGGCGGAAGCCAGAATGAGTTCGATGACGAGATCAAGGGAAAAGGGCGCCGGGGAAGAAGCGGATGTTTCCGGAATCCGCGTACGCAGCGATTTCCGGGAGGTCCTCTTCTTCAAGCTGGTGGAAACCGACGAGAGGGGAGAGGCGGCTCTGGATATCGAGACGTCCGACCTCCTTTCGACTTATCGCCTCATGACGGTGGCCTATACCGAAGACGCATATGGCAGCGCGGAAAAAAGGTTGCTCGTCTCCAAGGACGTCCTGCTGGCCGAGGCCATGCCCGAGTTCGCCCGGAGCGGCGACGCTTTCGCCGCCGGCGTCCAAGTTTCCAACCGCACCAAGGCGGCGCTTGAGGTCCAGGTTGTCGCCGAGCCCGTCGGGATTTCGATCTCCGGGGAAAAACAAAAACGGCTGACGATGGATGCAGTCAGCAACCTGCTCGTTTCCTTTGCCTTCCGCGCTGCGGCGCCGGCCGACGCCGAGATACGTTTCTATGCGCTTTCGGCCGCCGACAAGGACGGGCTTCTTAAGAAGCTTCCCGTATCGGACAACCTTATATCAGAGTCGCAGCTCGATTTCGACAGCGGCAGCCGATTGAACAAGCGCATTCATCCGCCCGAGCGGGCCGAACAGCCGTTGCTGAGGCTGACGGTGGCGCCTTCGATCCTGAGGCCTGTGGGCAAGATCGCCGAAAAGCTGATTTTCTATCCCTATGAATGCCTGGAACAGCGCACGTCCAAGCTGATGCCCTATTTGCTGTTGACGCCGGATTTGATTGGCCGGATGGGTTTGAAGGTGGATGCCGTCCAAGTGCGCCAGGCGGTCGATGAGTATATCCGGGTGTTACCCGAGTTTCTATCCGCAGACGGCGGGCTGTCCTATTACCGCGGCTCTTCCTGGTCATCCGACTACCTGACCGCATACGCGATCTGGGCCCTCCAACTGGCGCGCCGGGCCGATTACCGAGTGGACCCTCAGCTGCTTTCAGGTCTGGAAAACCACCTGGCCAAGGCCCGGCTTTCTCCCTATTGCGGAGCCTTTTTTCAGTTTATTCTGAGCCAGGATAAAAGGGCGAACCCGAAAGAGCTCGCCCGGCTGTACGAGACCCGTGACAAGCTGTCGCTTCCCGGCCAAGTCTTCCTCTACCGCGCCCTGGGCTTTCAGCTTCAGGACCGCGAGAAACAATCGGTCATGGCCCGGGAGTTCGCTAACGGCCTGCAGGTGGAGGCCGACTTCGCCTACTTCGATGCCAAGGAATTCGCCTACGACCGTGACCTGCCGTTCTATTCGTCGCGCTACGGCACGGCGCTGCTGCTGCAAGCGTTGCTGGAATGGCAGGACGATTTCGTCCTGGCGCCGAGGGTGATGAACTGGCTGCTGGAAGCGCCGCCTTATGCTTGGCACACCACGCAGACCAATTTCTGGATCCTGTATGCCGCGAGCGAATACGTCAAAAAAATCGAGAAGGGCGGCGCGACCCAAGCCCGGGCCGAGCTTTTAGGGAAGGTCGAGGAGAAAAAATTCGCCGGTCCGCGCGATGCTTGGAAAATCGAGAAGGATATTTCGACCCAGAAGGACGATTTCGACGTCAAAGTGAGCGGCGACCAAATGGTCTACTTGACGAGCGAGCTCAATTACAAGCTGCGGCTGCCCGGCGCGGAGAGCCGGGGCATCAAGGTTGCGCGCAACGTTTACGGCGAGGACGGCAAACCGGCGGCGGGTTTTAAAAAAGGCGAAACCTATATGGTGGAGCTGCTGCTGGACCTGGACAAGGAGGTGCCCTACGCGGTCGTCGACGAGCCGCTGGCCGCCGGGTTCGAGGTGCTGCGCCGGGATATCGCCACGACGCGCGAGCTGAAAGAGTTCAACAGCGGCTACGCCAAGCAATACCGGGACGCCTGGCTGCGTCAGGAGAATGCCGCCGACCACACCGTGTTTTATACTTACGGCTTACAGGGGAAGATCCGGGTCGTCTATTTCATGAAGGCGATGTATGCCGGGGTGTTCACCTGGCTGCCGGCCGTGGTCCAAGGCATGTACCACCCGCAGTACTTCGGCCGCTGCCCCACGCGCTCGGTAACGGTTACGGACTGATAGCTTATTCTAATTCTAACCGCTTATAACGTCCGATTCGGCTTCGCCTACAGCTGCGGGTAGAGGAGCGCGTTGAGCAGGAACTTGGCGGTTCCCTTCCACGCCTAAACCCCGTTTTCGGCATGCACATACGTCGGCGCGAAGGGGTGCCTCAGTACTTGAATATGTACGCGCGCCCGCAGTCGGAGGGGCTCGAACCGGGGTCCTCGTACGGGGCGCCGACTAGGACGTAACCCTTGGCTTTTCTAACCGAGCTGGGCAGGCCCACGACGCCGAACCCGAAGTTGCCGCCGCCCTCTTTACTCGGCGAGACCAACGTCTTGAACAGCGTGCCCGTCGCTCCGGAGAAGATGTAGGCCCGCCCGGCGTCCGACAGACCGCCGGCGTTCTCGTAGACGGCGCCGATCACGATGTCGCCGCGGCCATCGCCCGTGACGTCTTGGACACCCGAGGCGGAGAAGCCGAACCAGCCGTTGATCTCCTTGTTGGGCGACACGAACTGACGCAGCAGGGCGCCGGTGGCGCCCGAGTAGAGATAGGCCATTCCCGATGATTCAGGGAGGCTGCTCGCGGGGTCATGCCCGGGAGCTGTGATGAGGATGTCGCCGCGGCCGTCTCCGTCGACATCGGGGATGCCGGCGACGACCTCGCCGAAACCGCCGAGTTGGACCTGCTTGGGAGAGGTGAAGGTGCGGAGACGGACGCCGGTAGCGCCGGAAAAGAGATAAGCGCGGCCCTCGGTGTAGGAGACGTTGGGGATGGTGCTCTCGTTCATGGCGCCGACGATGACATCGCCCCGGCCGTCGCCGTTGACGTCCTGCACTCCCGAGACGTAGTTGCCGAAGTGGCCAAACTGTACTGGAGTCGGCGACGCGAGCTTCCGGAGCAGAACGCCGGTGGCGCCGGAGTAGATGTAGGCCCGGCCGCAGTCCGTCGGGCTGTTGCCGGGATTTTCGTACAACGCGCCCACGACGACATCGCCCCGGCCATCGCCGTTGACGTCCGGCACGCCCGCCACCGTGAGCCCGAAGTTTCCAAAGAGCTGATCGGCGGGGGACTTGAGGGTGCACAGCAGCGCGCCGGTCGCGCCCGAGTAGATGTACGCCCGCCCGGCGCCGGCCGGGCTGTTGCCGGGCGATTCCGACGGCGCGCCGACCACGATGTCGCCCTTGCCGTCGCCGTTGACGTCGGGAACGCCCGACACCGAGCTGCTCTGGAAGACGAGGGCAGCCTGGAATGTCCCCCACGCGACGGGCAGGAGCGACCGGAGGAATTTGCCGCCGGCTCCGGAGTAAATGTGCACCCGCCCGCAGCTGCCGTTGTCGTTGGGGAAGTTGGGTTCCAGCACGGCGATGTCCGCGCGCCCGTCGCCGTTCACGTCCGGGACCGCGCCGACACTCAGCCCGAAGTACCCATAGATCAAGGGCGTGGGCGATCCGAGCCCCTGCACCTGTGATTTCAGATTTTCCTTGAGATTCTTCAAATCAAAAATCTTCCCGCTTTGCCTTGTTTCACCCGACATGGAAACAATCAGAATGACGAAGGTCAATAACCCTAAGCCTGCAATCATTTTCTTCATGGGCCTCGCTTCCTTTGCTAAAAGCTTAATTCATCCTTCTCAATTAAGCTAATGAAATTTCCAGCCGAATAGTATTTCCGCAGGAAAGGGCGCCGGCAAAAAAAAGGGACACGGGCCGGGATGAACCGCCCGGCCTCCGCCGACCGCGGCTTGACAGATACATAACGCCCCCCTATCATTTCCGATGGGCGTGGGAGAATGGCGCGCGGTCTCGCCGGAAAGGTCTTCATCCTGGTCGCGGCGGTCTGCGTGTCCTCCCTCCGGCTCACTCCCCATCCACCCGCCGACCAGCCGAGGCTGGCCGCGATCCTGAAAAAATCGGAAGATTACTGCCGGCGCCTGGATGGGGCCGCGCTCGACTTCGTCTGCCTTGAGGAAGTGACGGAGATGTCGCGCTATTTCTCCCCCCATACCGACGTCTATCTCTACGACTATCAATTCATCCGGAAGAATAGGGCGGCCCAGGAGAAAAGAAGCCTTTTAGCGGTCAACGGAAAGAAGGCGGATATCCGGGACTCCACCCTGAAAACGACCATGTTCCGGTACGAGAATGTCTTCTTCGGGCCGATCGGGCTGCTGAGCGAATCCTGGCAAGCTTATCTTGACTATCGAATTGTCGGGGAAGAGATCCTCAACAAGGAAAAGGCGGTGGTGATCGAGGCGATGCCGGGGCCTCGGCTTAATGAGCCGCATCCTTGGGGGAGGGTCTGGATTAAGGAGGACGACGGCAGCGTCCTGAAGATCGTTTGGGACCAAAAGTCGCTCGGGAACTTCCAGAGCTTTGAAGAGTGGGCCAAGGCCCACAACGCCGTACCCCAGGTCACGGCTTTTTCCGAATACGACTTCGAGAAAAACGGGCTGCGTTTTCCCAGCCGGAATTTCAGCGAGCAGGCCTATGTCGATGAAGACGGACAAAAATTCGTAAACGCCCAAATCTCAGTCATCTATAAGAACTATAAATATTTCACGGTCGAAACCGAGATCAAGTACGAATAGAAGACGAATTCCGGCCGCGTTCAGATCTGCGGATAGAGGAGTGCGTTGAGCAGGAACTTGTAGGTCCCGTGCGACTGAGCCCGGCTCTGGGAGACGATCCCGATCAGGATGATGCGGCCCTTTTTGTATTGGAAGTCGACGACAGCCGCCTTGCGGGCGATGACGTCCTCTCCCAGCAGCCAGCCGCTCATCAGCACGCCCTCCTCCGGATAGCCGGCCACGACCTTGCGGTCCCACTCGTTGGGGGGGACCCGGGTCTCGTAGCCCGGGCTGTCCGAGAATACGGCCGGCGTCGTCTTGGGGAGCCCGTAGCCGATCGGCGTCGTGTTGTCGACTTCGAGCTTGAGGATCGACATCGGACAGAAGAACTTGGAGGATTCGACCTTGTCCAACCCGTCGCGGGCCGGGACCTGGAGCTCTTTGATGGCGAACTGGCCGGCCCCGTTGAGGGCCACCAGGATGCCGCCCTCTTCGACGAAGGCTTTGAGGGCATCGACGCCGGCCTGCTCGATCCCGCCCTCGTACTCGGGGGGCATCGGGGTGATCCAGCGGGCGAACGGAGAGTTGGGGTCGGGTTTTCCGCTCTTGATGATGTCCGCGTTCTCATCGGGGAAAACGATGACGTCGTAGTTCGCCTTGAGGTCGAGCTTCTTTCCTTTCTCGACCTTGAAGTCCTTGTTGTGGATGGTTGTAAAGGGAATGCCCAGGTCATCGAAGACGAAGCGCGTCCAACCCTCGTCCATGTTGGACTTCCAGGACTGGTACAGGCCGACCCGGTTGAACTTGAGCGGGGCCTTGTCGATATCGGCCGTATCGTCGAGGTCGAGGACGGCCATGATGTATTTCGAGGCCAATCCGGGCAGGGCCTTTTTGACCTCGGGCGTGTTCTTGACGATAAAGCTCCCGGCCGGGATGTCGATTCCTTTGCGGGTGACGACCGCCTTGGTCCGGTAAACCTCGGCTTTATCTTTGAGCAGGGCGAAAACCATCGGGTAGGCGGCGTTCGGCCGGCAGTCGAGGGCGAACCAGGCCGCGGCGCCCAGTTCGGGGGGCGGCTGGGGATATTCGACCTTGGCGATTTTCTCCAACTTGGCCTTGAAGGCGCCCTCGATCCGGTCGCAGGCGACGCCCATCTGGAGCGGCAGCGTCCAGCCCGCGTTGTCGTAGGGCGGAACGGGCGGGCCGCCGGGATACTCCCGGAGGTCAGGGTATTTCTGCTTGTCGAGGAGGGCCCAGGCGTAAGGCTTGAAGGGTTGGGCCATCCTGACCACATAGGAGCCGGCCGGGTAGAGCTTGCCGTCGGCGAGGAAATCGGCCGCGGCCCGCTCGACCTCGACGCCGCCGAACATGAGGACGTCGATCATCTTGAGCATGGTCAGGTAATCGTGCTGGCGCGAGGGGATGACGAAGGCGTAGGGCTGGTTCTTGTCCTGGGTCTCGATGCTGGTCTTGGACATGAGGTAGGAATTGAACAGGAAGTCCTCTTTGCGGAGAAAGGCCGTGTTGACCAGGCTCATCGACAGGATGAGCTCGTACTCGACCAGGTCGCGGAGCCGCCACCAGCCGCCCGGCCAGGGGTCGGGGAACTCCATCCGCTTTTCGGCGTAGGATTTCTGCACCTCGCCCGGCTCGATGTTGATGGGTGTCGCGCCGCGGACCGAGGCCATCTCGCTCAGGAGCCCGACCGTGTTATGGAGCCAGCTCGTGTCGTCGCAAGCGCCGATCCACCAGCCCGTGAAGCTCCGGCCGTGGACGACCCCGCTCTTGCCGTTGGCCTGTAGGTCGTAGGCCATGGCGGCGCCGCACAGGTTGACGCCCCGCCAGAGAAGGGGCTGGACGTTGGGGATGGGCGGGTCCATGAAGGGCGGGATGAACAGGCGCGCGCCGTTCGAGCCCATCTGGTGCTCGTCGATGTGGATCTGGGGGAACCAGTCGTGGTAGAGGACCTTGGTCACGGCCCGCGTCTCGGGGAGGTTGAACATGAACCAGTCGCGGTTGTTGTCGTGGCCGGCGTAGACATGGTAAAGCCAGGGCATGTTGCCGCCCTCGAACTTGGTCCCCAGGTACTTCCGGTACCATTCGACGACCATCTGGTTGCCGTCCGGATTGTGGGTCGGGACGAGGAGGACGATGACGTCTTTGAGGACGGCGGCGGCGTCGAAGGGCGTTTTACCGACGACGAGGTCGTAGGCGAACTCCATCGACATCTGGGAGGCCGCGACCTCGGAGGCGTGGAGGCTGCAGGTGATGAGGACGATGACCTTGCCCTCGCCGGCCAACTTGCGGGCGTCGTCGGCCGAGAGGCCGCGCGAGTCTTTAAGCTTGCGGGCGATTTCGCGATAGGCGTCGAGCTTGGCCATATTCTGTTCGGCCGTGATCACGGCCATGATGATAGGCCTTTTCTGGACGGATTCGCCGATCGTGAAAAGCGTGAGCTTGGGCGACTCCTGGTCCAGCTTCTCGAAGTAGGCTTTGATCTGGTTGTAGTCGGCGAGCTTGCGGTCGGCGCCGACCTGGTGGCCCAAGAACTGGTCGGGAGGAGTCTGGGCGGATGCCGCGAAGGGCACGAGAAGCGATAAAACAAGGATGAAGGCTTTCAGGGATGGGGAAGAAATTCTCATGAAGACCTCCTCGTGATCGAAAAGTCGGGGTTCATGCGCAAGACCTCTTTCTACACCCGGGAAGGCGCCCTGTCAAGGCCGGAAAGTCGGGGTCAAACCTGCACTTTGTGACAAAGTGCAGGTTTGACCCCTTTGAGGTTGACTTTGATCATCGGCTGGAGTTATGGTTTTATTAGTGGAGGGCAATACAAATTCCGGGTTCAAGGGAAGTCCAACATGGCTTTCCCCGGGGTTTAACATGATCCGGAGGGCCGGAGCGCTTTTTTAAGGAGGGAACCATGGACACTTGCATCGGTCAGGTAACCCACTTTTTTAATCACCTCGGCGTCGCCGTCTTGCAGCTCAGCGGCGAGCTGAAAGTCGGCGAGACCATTAAGATCGTAGGGCATTCCAAGGAATTCACACAGCCGGTCTCTTCCCTCGAGGTTGAACACCGGAAGGTCGAGTCGGCCGGGCCGGGGATGGAAGTGGCCATGAAAGTGGCCGAGCCCGTTCATAAAGGCGACAAGGTGTTCAAAGTCTCTCCGCAATAAAGATCGGTAAAGATCGGGGTCAAACCTACACTTTTGCCTTTAGTGCAAATTGACCCGTTCGCCGACGCTAAGCCCCGCCTTTAAAGGCGGGGACGAGAAGCGAGGCTCAGGGTTAACCCTGAGCAAGCCCCGGCATTCATGCCGGGGAGTCGATGGGTTGACTTTTTGCACTTTGTGACAAAGTGTAGGTTTGACCCCGATCGCTAGTGGGCGGCGATGCCGAGGGCGGCGATCGAGTTGCTGTCATGGACGCCGGCCGCGGGACTCCTCCCGTCTCCTCCTCCCGCATTTTGCCGCCGGTCGAATGAATTTCTCTTTTTTCAGGGCTTCTGCGGCACAGGGCTCCCGGGAATTTGACAGGTATCGGCTATTCGCGTACCCTGTTTAAGGCGTTTTGAAAGGACGGAGATCATGGACCGACATCGTCTCCCCAAGCCCGCGCTGGCCCTGATTGCGGCCGGATTCCTCTGCGCCGGGCTCGCCGGAGGGTTGGCCGGCCAGGAGCCGACGCAAGCCCAGGATCGGGTGGGGCGGCTTTTCGCCGCGGCCGACGCGGCCTTCGATCAGGGCGATTTCGCGACCGCCCTCGAAAGCTACTTTGAAATCACGACCCTGGCCCTCGACCGCGCGGAGCTCGCCCGGGCCTCGGTCGGCCTGGCCATCAGCTATTTTTCGTTGAACGACCGCGTCGGCGCCTCCAAATGGCTCCGCCAGGCGCTTGTCTACGACCCCAAGAAAGAGCTTATCGACCGGATCTATCCCGAATCCTTCGTCCTTCTCTTCATGGAAATCCGCAAGGAAGGGACGGCCGCGGCCGAACCCGCCCCCCAGGAACCTCAGCCGGCGGCCCCGCCGGTCCAGGCCCCGGTCCGAGAGCCTCCCAAGCAGGAACCTCAGCCTCCCCCGCAAGAGCAACCGGCGGGCGGTTTCCGGCTGCTGGGCGAGACCGACTGGAAGGACAAATGGGAGATCGAAACCCATCTCTCCTCCTGGAACGTCAACCTGATCAAGGGTATCTTCGAATCCTTCGTCACCGACAACATGGCCGAGGAGATCCGGGACCAGGTCCTCGCTAAGCTCCGGAAATTCTACTCGCCTCTGTATCAAAGGGGGTATGAAGAAAACATCACCTTCGATTCGGACGGCTCAAACTACGGGTTCGGGGCCAGATACTATCCGAGAGGACGGGAAAGCGGTTTCAGCTTCGCCCTGTCCTTCGAGAAAACCCATATCAAGCTCATCATGGCCGGCCCGGTCAAGCAGACCTACGCTCCCGGCGGCTCCTCCCAGGTCAATTCGAACAGTACCATCGAGACGAGCCCGTTCTCGACGAACCTGAGCTTCCGCTGGGAGTTCATTCCCGCTTGGCGGGTGACGCCCTACTTTACCTGGGGCCTGGGGCTGGCCGCCCTGGACGGCGAGGTCAGCTACACCTGGCAGGGGACGGTCCAGTACTTGGGGCGGGAGGAGAGCATCGGGGACAGCATCGTCAAGACCTTTGCCGAAACCGAGGAAGAAAACGACTTTAACATTCCCAACATCTTTGTCATCCTCCACTTTGGGTTCGGCGTCAAGGGCGAAATCGTCCCCGGGCTGTCCGGGATCGCCGAAGCGAGTTTCTGGGACGGGATCCTGTTACGGGCCGGAGTCGCCTATCGTTTTTAAGATAACCGAGGAATATAAGACCGTGCTAGACGGGGAGCCAGCGGTGCCCTGTAGCCCACAATCCGCTCCAGTGGGGTCGAATCCCCCGCCGAGGCCGTCCCTTTGTCTGGCCAGTGGCTTGGTGCAGCGGCGTTGACGGTTGGGGCCCTGCGCGAAGCGCCTCTTGCGAACCCCGCCAGGACCGGAAGGTAGCAACGGTAGCGGGACGGCGTCTTGTGCGGCAGTCAGCCTCGCCCGAGCCGGCGGCCGGGCGCACGCGGGTAGAGAGCGGTCGAAGCGGGGTGCACGGTCTTTTTTAAGACTTTGGAGATTCTGAGGAGGATGTCATGAACGCTCGTTTCCTGAAATGGGTCGGTGTCCTGTTGGCCGCGCTGCTCGTCCTGGGAAGCTTGGCCTGGGCCCAGGAGGAAGACGCGGAGAATTGCAAGGATCATCCCATGTTCTCGCGGATGAAGGGATTCTACATCGCCAGTTGCGAATCCGACTTCGACGAGGTCGAATTCTATCTGGCCAACAGCGAGACCAAAACCGTCGAGGGCGACAAGACTGTCATCAATTATACCCTGCGGGAAGGGTCGCCCAAGCCGAGCGTCCTCCAGGTCCGCCGGAATTACGCCAACGCGATCAAATCGCTGGGCGGGGAGATCCTGCTCGATGAGTACATCACCTTGACCGCCAAGCTCCTCAAGTCCGGCAAGGAGTACTGGATCTCCGTCGCGGTCTATAACGACGGGGCCGATTACACCCTGACCGTCCTCGAGATCGCGGCCATGGTCCAGGAAGTCACGGCCAACGAGATGCTCGACGCCCTGAACAAGGACGGCTTCATCGCCCTCTACATCAACTTCGACACCGGCAAATCCGACATCAAGCCCGAGTCCCAGCCCATCGTCGCCCAGATCGCGGAGCTCCTCAAGGCGAACCCGGACCTCAAGGTGAGCATCGAAGGCCACACCGACAATGTCGGGACTCCCGCCGCCAACAAGACCCTGTCCGAGAGCCGCGCCAAGTCGGTCCTCAACGCCGTCGCGGCGCTGGGGGTTCCGGCCGCCCGGATGAGCTCGGTCGGCTGGGGCCAGGAGCGTCCGGTCGCCGATAACCGAAGCGAGGACGGCCGGGCCAAGAACCGCCGGGTCGAAATCGTTAAAAAGTAAAAGGGTCGTCCCCGGGAGCGAGCGGCCTGAGCCGGAAGCTCTGGGAATAGGATTTCGCGGGATAGAGGTATTGGGGGTGCGGCTTCGCCCCCCAGGAATCGTCCCCGCCGACGCCCATCTGTCCGCGGTCGAGCGTCACGGCCGTGAAATCCCTCTTGGCGATGTCGACCGGGTGCTTGTCGCCGCGCCCCTCCAGGGTCAGGTCCTCGGCCGTGTAGGGGAGGGCCGAGAATTCAAAGGTGGGGATTCCGTAAGCGGCCAGCCCGAAACCTTCGGCGTTCCGGAAGGCCACCCAGCGGACGTCCGTCCTCGTCCCGCACTCTTGGATGCTGACGTAGGGGAGAAGCGCTTCGGCGATGCTGCCGTCATGGATTCCGACCATGGCCGCTGTTTTGCGGTCGTTATAGTTCTCCTGGGGGCCGCGGCCGTACCACCGGAAACGGGAGAATTCGGCGGGCAGGGCCAGCTTCATACCGACCCGGGGCATTTCGGGCAGGGCGGCCCCTCCATCGAGGCTGAACATGTGATCAACCAGGATTTCGCCGCTGAATAAGATTCTGTAGCTAACGAGAACTCGGGCCGGGACTTTATTGAGAACGTAGGCGGCTTCCACCGTCACCTCGCCCGCCGCGGTTTGTTTCGCGCCGAAGGATTGAAGCGTCCGGTCGTCCCCGGCCGTCCTCCAGACGGCGCACCGTTTCGGCATCCCGTTTCCGAAGTCGTTGTCGGTCGGCGCCCGCCAAAAGTTCGGCTCGAGTCCGCGCCGGATGAGCTCCTGGTTCCGGAACAGGAACGAGGTCATCATCCCCGTTCCCTTGTCGAACCTGACGGCGAAGTCCCCGCTCTTGACCGTCAGCGCCGTTCCTTGTTCGGCCAGGACGAGCGGAGTGATCCGCCCGGGTTTGGCGGCGCCGAAAACAACGGGCGCGGACAGGGGGAACTGCTCGACGGCCGCAATGTGGCCGGCCGGAAGCAAACCGGAAGCCTCGCGCGTCTTGGCGCGCATATTCAGGAAGCGCTCTGTCCCCGGCGACGCCTCAAGGGCCGGCAGGTCGAGCTTGATCGTGACCGACTTATGAGGGGGCAGGTCCAATTTCGGGAACGACCCCGAAGCGAAGACGGCCCCGTTGGCCTCGACCTCCCAGGCGAGCTCGAACTTGTCCAAATTCGTGAAATCGTAGGCGTTGCGGACCTCGACCTCGCCCTTGGCCGGATCAACCGCTTTAAACTTGATATATTGGTAAACCTTCTTGACCTCCCAGAGGGCGGGATGGGGCGTCCGATCGGGCGCGACCAGGCCGTTGCAGCAGAAGTTCCGGTCGGTCGGCGTTCCGGGCGGGCCATAGTCCCCGCCGTAGGCCCAGAAGAACTCGCCTTTCTCGTTGCGCTTGGCGTAGCCCTGATCGACCCAGTCCCAGATCGAAGCGCCCTGGAGCTCGTCGTGGCTCTCTATGACGTCCCAGTAATCCTGGAGGTTCCCCGTGCTGTTGCCCATCGAATGGGCGTATTCGCACATGATCAGGGGTCGGGCCTGTTTGGTCTTGACGTAGGCCTTAAGGTCCTCGATCGACGAGTACATCGGGCAGTAGATGTCCGTGTTCGCCCCGAGCTCGGTCCGCTCATAATGGACGGGACGCGATGCGTCGCGGCCGTGGATCCATTTGATGCCCTTCTCGAAGTTGACGCCGTCGCCGGCCTCGTTCCCCATCGACCAAATGATGACCGAGGGGTGGTTCTTGTCCCGCTCGACCATGCGCCGGATCCGGTCGAGGTGGGCCGGTCCCCAGGCCGGGTCCTTGGCCAGGCTCTCGGGGCCGTAACCCATCCCGTGGGATTCGATATTGGCCTCGTCGATGACGTAAAGCCCATACTCGTCGCAGAGCTCGTACCAGCGCGGGTCGTTGGGGTAATGGCAGGTCCGGACCGTGTTGATGTTGAACTTTTTCATCAGGGCGATGTCGGTCCTCATCGACTCCTCGGAGATGACGTGGGCCGTGAAGGGATCGTGCTCGTGGCGGTTGACGCCCTTAAGACGGACCGGGACGCCGTTGACGAGGAGGAGGCCGTTCTTGATCTCGGAGGTCCGGAACCCGACTCGGCAGGCGGCGGCCTGGACCGTACGGCCTTTCTCGTCCTTGAGAAGAACGGCCAGGGGATAGAGGTTCGGCGTTTCAGCCGTCCATTTCAGGGGGGCGGGCACAGTCCGCGAAAAGACGACGGAGGCCGTCTCCGCCTTTTCGATGGACGCCGGCTTCTCTTCCTTGAATATCAGGCCGCCGTTCCGGCCATAGAGCCGGATTTCGACGGCGCGGCGGCCGGACTTAATCTTGGGCGCCGTGTTCATGATCTCGACCGTGACGGCGAGCGTCCCGTCCGTGTAGGTCTTGTCGAGGCCGGCCAGGGCGAAGAAATCTCCGATCCTGACCTTGGGCGCGGCGTAAAGAAAAACATCCCGCTCGATGCCGCTGATCCGCCAGAAATCCTGGCATTCGAGGTAGGAGCCGTCCGACCAGCGGTAGACTTCGAGCGCCACGACGTTCTCTCCGGGTTTGAGGTAGGGCGTGATGTTCCACTCGGCGGGTGTCTTGGAATCTTCGCTGTACCCGATTTTACGGCCGTTGACCCAGATATAGAACGCGGACTTAACGGCCCCGAAGTGGATGAAGATGTCCATTCCCTGCCAGGATTCGGGGACCGTGAAGGTGCGGCGGTAGGAGCCGACCGGATTGTTGTCGTGGGGAATCCGGGGCGGGTTGGGCTGGGCGGGCGGCTTGACCCATTCGTAGCTCATGTTGACGTAGATCGGCGTGCCGTAGCCCTGGAACTCCCAGTTGGAGGGGACGGCGATCTCCTTCCAGCCGCTCGCATCATACTCGGGCTTCCAGAAGTCGAGCGGCCGGTCGGCCGGCTTTTCGACCCAGTGGAACTTCCAGGGCCCATTGAGGGAGACGTAGTAGGGCGATTTCTTCGGGTTGTTCCCGAGGGCTCCTTCCGCGTCCGGGAACGGAACGAAGGTCGCGTGGGGGGCTTCTTTATGGATGTCGAAGACGAGGGGATTCTCCCAGTCGTTGACGGCTTTATCCTGAGCGGGGGAGAACGAGAAGGCCAGAGCCCAGAGGATACATAGACCGGCGACCCAATGTTTCATTCCATGACCTCGCTGTGTTGAATTCATCGGACGTTCGTTTTTTTATATTCTCAAGAATCGCCCGTTAAGTAAAGTCCATCCATCTTGCCCCGAGCGAGGCCGGTCTCAAACAGGATTCTGCTCGGCCGGACACCATGCCCACGATGCTCCGGGTCTTTTTCTAGGACAACCGCAAGCTCCTCCCTATTGTCGAGGATGAGTTCCCTAGCCTAATAGAGCGGACTTCCGGGCCGGCCGTCGCGTTGACAAGCCCTTTGCCCGGTGCTATGTTTAAGGCCAACGGGGAGGAAGGGACTGATGTCCATCGAATGTCCGAAGTGTCATTCCGAGAATATTGACACGTCAAGATTCTGCAGCAGTTGCGCCGCACCTTTGGGCCAGGCCGCCGCGCCCCTCGTCTCCCTGACGAAGACCCTGGCGATACCTCTTCCTGTTTTATCCAAGGACATCCTCATCGCCGGGAAGTACCGCATCGTGGAAGAGATCGGTCGCGGCGGGATGGGCATTGTCTACAAGGCCGAGGACATCAAGCTTAAGCGCTGTATCGCCCTGAAATTTCTCCCGCCTCATCTCATGAGCTCGCCCGAGTTCAAGGAGCGTTTTCTCATCGAAGCCCAGGCGGCCGCGGCTCTGTCCCATCCGAACATCTGCGTCATCCATGAAGTCGGGGAGAGCGAAGAACGCCCCTACATCGCCATGGAATATGTGGAAGGGGAGACCCTCCGGGACAAGATCAAGAAAGGGCCGTTAAGGACTGAAGAGGGTCTGGATATTACCATCCAGGTCGCCGCCGGTCTGGGCGAAGCCCACCACAAGGGCATCATCCACCGGGACATCAAGAGCGCGAACATCATGGTCACGAATAAAGGCCAAGCCAAGGTCATGGACTTCGGGCTGGCCAAGCTTCGGAGTGGGAGCTCGCTGACAAAGAGCCAGACGACGCTGGGCACGGTCGCCTACATGTCCCCCGAGCAGGCGCGAGGCGGCGATTTGGATCAGCGGACGGACATCTGGTCGCTGGGCGTCGTTCTTTACGAAATGCTATCGGGAAAGCCGCCTTTCCGGGGAGATCACGACCAGGCCGTGATTTACTCTATCCTCCATGAGGAACCGGAGGCCCTGACCAAGGCCCGTTCCAACGCTCCGTCCGGGCTGGAGCAGATCGTCGGTCAGGCTTTGGTCAAGAACCCTGCCCATCGCTACCGGACCATGGAGGAATTCCGCGAAGACCTCGAGGCCGTCGCCGAAGGTCTCAAACCCCGCATAGCTAGGCCGCAGTGGATCAGGGCCAAGATACTCGGGATCAGAAAGGCTTATCTCTATGCCGCGGCCGCCGTGCTGGCGGTTCTTGTGGGTCTCAATGTGGGTGGGGTGCGCGACCTCCTCCTGGGGAATCCGAAGGGAACCATCATCCGTTCGCTGGCCGTTTTGCCCCTGGAGAATCTCTCGGGCGACAAGGAACAAGAATATTTCGCCGATGGCATGACCGAAGAATTGATCACCACCCTGGCCAAGATGGGATCGCTCCGCCTGATCTCGCGGACCTCGATGATGCAGTACAAGGGTACCCAGAAGCCCTTGCCTCAGATCGCCAGGGAATTGAATGTCGAGGCTGTGATTGAAGGTTCGGTGATGCTCGAGGGCGGCCGGATGCGCATCACGGCGCAGCTCATCCAAGCCTCGTCGGACCGGCACCTTTGGGCCGAGAGCTACGAACGCGACTTGAGCAGCGTGCTAGCGTTGCAGAACGAAATCGCGGGTGAGATTGCCGAGAAGGTCCATGCGGTGCTGACCCCAGCCGAGCAGGCCCGGCTGGCCGCGGCCCGGCCGGTCAATCCCGAGGCGTATGAAGCCTATCTGAAGGGAAAATTCTATTTGAACAAGATGACGCCGGAAGGATACGAGAAGGGCCTAGCCTACCTCAATCAGGCCATCGAAAAAGACCCGACCAACCCCATGCCTCATGCCGCGCTGGCGCTGGCGTACAGCATCATCGGCCACGAAAGGTTTCCCGATGCCCTTGCTCTGGCCAAAGCGGCCGCGCGCAAGGCAGAAGAGTTGGGCGGCGACCCTCCGGCGGAGATGTTACTGGCCTTCGGCATGACCAAACTCTATTCCGATTGGGATTACGAGGGGGCGGGCAAAGATCTGAAACGCGCCATCGAACTGAACTCGAGTCTCGGCGAGGCCCATAGAGATTACTCGTGGTATCTCTTCCTCCCCGGCCGGCGGGATGAAGCCCTGGCGGAAATGAAACGGGCACAAGAGGTTGAGCCGCTCAATCCCCTGTTCTACGCCGATCGGGGCTGGCAATATTGGTGGGCGGGGCAGATTGACAAAGGGATAGAGGAGGCCCAAAAAGCGCTCGAGCTGGATCCTAATTTCAATGAGGCGCTCTGTCCCCTTGGATCGATGTATGCTGAAAAGGGGATGTTCGCCGAAGCCATTGCCACCCACCGGAAGCTCGCCGAGGTGGATCCTGCCTGGAGGTGGTCTCTGGTCACGACCCTTGCGCAGTCGGGCCCTGCTAGCGAGGCGCGCCAGACGCTGGCCAAGTTCTTCAAAGAGAAACCCGAGGCCACGGGCGCCTGGGCGGGATGGTTTCTGGCTGAAGCTTATGCAGCCCTCGGGGAAAAGGATGAAGCTTTTCGCTGGCTAGAAGCGGCTTACCAGGAGCGCCATAGCTTCCTTCCGTGGATCAATGACAATCCCGCTTACGCGCCTTTACGCTCGGACCCGCGTTTCCAGGACCTGCGGCGCCGGATGGGCCTCCCCGTAGAAGAAAGGAAATAGACAGATCACGTTCGCCGTCGAGGGCAGATCCGCCCGGGTCGAAAAGCCTCCGTGAACCGATTAGGGGGGCTTCTGCGGCGGAAAGGACCCGCCGCCTAAAGCCGCTTGTCTCGAATTTTTGTTGGCCGCTCGTCCGCCGGTCGAATATTTCTCCTAAAGCTCTCTCATGCCGGATGAGGAGGCCGCGATGAACGGCCGGATGAAATAATTTCCTCTCCTATAAAGCCGACGAAATCCCCACTTCGAGCTTTTAAAAGCGAATAGTTGATCCCGAAAAGTTGCCGATTGCGTGGGCCGCGATTGAGTGCTATAGTGCCCGAGAGTCGACTCCCTGCCTTTCCGAGGAAGGGTTCTGCCTGGTATTGAGCTCGACATGAATAAGGAGGCAGCCTTGAACAAAAAGTCATCCCGGCGTTTACTTGCCGTCATCATCCTGGCCCTGATTTTTACCGTTCAGATCGTCGCCCAGGAAAAGGTCGATCTTCAAATCGTCCAACGCATCCGCAAAGAGGGGCTGGAAAATTCCAAGGTCATGGACTACTTGAGCTATCTCAGCGACGTCTGCGGCCCCCGCCTGTCGGAGTCTCCCCAATACCGCAAAGCGGGGGAGTGGGTGGTGGGCAAGCTCAAGGAACTCGGCCTGGCCAACGCGCAAATGGAGCCGTGGGGAACCTTCGGCCGCGGCTGGGAAATGCAGAAGATCTACGCCGCGATGACCGCTCCCCAGTACATGCCTTTGATCGCCTATCCCAAGGCGTGGACCCCCGGCACCAATGGAATCGTCAAGGGCAATCCGGTCCTGATCGAAGTCACTAAGGCCGCCGACTTCGATAAATACAAGGGCAAGCTCAAGGGAGCCATCGTCCTGACCCAGGCCGAAAAACCGCTCGAGATCTCCTTCGAACCGATGGCCGAACGACTGTCGGAGGATGGGCTGAAGAAGCTCGTCATTGCCCCCGAACCGGGCGCCAGGCCGCCCTTCGGGCCAACGATGCAGGAGATGATGGCCCGTCAACAGTTGCAGGCGGCGATTAATAAATTCTTAAAGGACGAAGGAGCCGCCGTCCTGCTCGAGCCCAGCCGGGGAAAATACGGGACGGTCTTCGTCCAGGGCGGCGGATCCCAGATGAAGGGCGCCACCGAGCCTCCGCCCTCGGTCGTCGTCTCGGTCGAACAGTACAATCGGATCGTCCGCATCCTGAAGCTGAAAGTCCCGGTCGAGATCGAGGTCGAAGTCCAGGCCCGTTTCCTGGACGACGATCCCCAGGGAACGAACGTCATCGCCGAAATCCCGGGCGTCGATAAGAAGCTGAAGGGGGAGGTCGTCATGCTGGGCGGACATTTCGATACCTGGCATGCGGGCACCGGGGCCACGGACGACGGTGCCGGCTGCGCCGTGGCCATGGAGGCGGTCAGGATCTTGAAGGCCCTGGGCGTCCGGCCCCGCCGCACCATCCGAGTGGCCATGTGGGACGCCGAGGAGCAAGGATTAATCGGCTCGCGGGAGTACGTCAAGAATCATTTCTTCGATCGGGTCAAGAAAGAGAAAAAGCCGGAATACGACAGGCTGTCGGCCTATTTCAACTTCGACAACGGCAGCGGGAAGATCCGCGGCGTCCACGCCCAAGGCAACCTCGCGGCCGCCCCCATCCTTGAGGAATGGCTGAAGCCTTTCCATGATCTCGGGGCGCAAACCGTGACGCTTCGCAACACGGGCGGCACCGACCACCTGTCCTTCGACGGGGTCGGCTTGCCGGGGTTCCAGTTCATTCAGGATGAATTGGAATACGACACTCTCACCCATCACTCGAACATGGACGTTTACGACCATATCTCGAAAGGGGACTTGATCCAGGCGGCGACGATCATGGCCTCGTTCGTCTACAATGCGGCCATGCGGGACGCGAAGCTGCCCAGGAAATATTTCGACCCCAACGCCCCGCCGCGGGGCATGTTTTAGGCCGACGCTCCGGGACCGCGGCCTCAGCGCAACAGCCCGAGCTTTTCGATGAGCCCGCGCAGCTCGGTCTTGCCTTTATCGGGCACATCGCCCAGCGGCAACCGGCACGGCCCGCCGTGGAATCCCTGGAGGTCGAGGCAGTACTTGAGGCCCGGGATGCCGTACGTCTCCATCACGGCCCGGTTGAGGGGGATGAGGGCCTTCTGTATCTCGAAGGCCTGTTCCAGCTTCTTCTCCAGAAACAGGGTGTAGACTTCGGCGCAGAGACCCGGCGCCGCGTTGGCGACGGCCAGGATGGCGCCGCTCGCGCCCAAGGCCAGGCCCGGCAGGAAGACGTAGCCCGAGCCGAGGAGATAGCTGAAGTCGGATTTGACCTTGAGCAGGACCTCGGCGATCATGGCCAGGTTGCCGCCGCTCTCCTTGATCGCGACGATCTTGGGGTGGGCGGCCAGCTCGACGACGAGGGCCGTCTCGAGATTGATGCCCGTGTTCGGGGGGACGTTGTAGATGATGACCGGGACGCGGCTCTGATCGGCCACGGTCAGATAGTGGCGGCGGAGCGCCTCGCGATCCATCTTGGCCTTGTAGTAGGCGGGCGGCCGGACCAGGACGGCGTCGATACCGAGGCCGGCCAGGCGGTTGCCGAATTCGATCGTCTGCCGGGTCGATTCCCGGGCCGTGCCGGCGATGACCTTCATCCCGGCCGCGGCCGACTCGCGGGCCGTCCGGACCAAACGCTCCGATTCGCCGTCGTCGAGGTGGACGCATTCGCCGGTCGAACCCAGGACGACGAACCCGGACAGGCCGTACTTGTTGTACATATGGATGTTGTCCCGGAATCGGTCGAAGGCCACGGCGTCCCCGGAGAAGGGCGTCGTCAGGGCCGGGAAGATGCCGAAGAGCGGGGTTTTCATGTCGGGTATCCTCCTGGATTTTATCCGCGTCACCAGTCGTCGTCGCCTTCGATCTTCCGGAGCTCCCGGTCGCTCATGCCGAAGAAGTGGCCGACCTCGTGGAGGACGACCTCGCGGACCTTGGCCTTGATCGCCTCGTCGGTCCGGCAGAACTCCTCGATCGGCTCCTGATAGATGACGATGACGTCGGGCGGTATATTGCCGTAGTAGGGGCCTCGGTGGTGAAGGGGGACGCCGTGGTAGAGACCGAGAAGGGTCCGGCCGGGAGAGGCGCCCATGTCCCGCAGGGTCCGCGGCGAAGGCCGGGCTTCGACCATGACCGCGATGTTCTCGAGATGCTTCTTGAACTTGGGAGGGAGGTGGACCAGGGCCTCCTCAACGAGCTTCTCGAACTTCGCTCTGTCCATGGCTCAGTCCCGTCGCATCGTCATTTCTCGATGCCTATCCGGGCGCGGACGCCTTTGTCCGAGTAGTGCTTGCGTTCCTTCATCTCGGTCACCAGGTCGGCCCGGCGCAGGATGGAGGGCCGGGCTGATCGGCCGGTCAGGACGACCTCGACATCGGCGGGTCTCCGGTCGAGGAAAGCGAGGACGTCCTTTTCCGGGATGAGGTCCAAGTCGACCGCGACGTTGACCTCGTCGAGGACGACGATCCGGTAGCGGCCGGAGAGCATGGCCTTGAGGCAGCGCGCCAGGCCGCGCCCGGCCCTGTCGATATCCTCGCGGTCGGGGTCTCCGTCAAGCCGGACGAATCCCCGGCGCCCGAACCGCTCGATCGCGATAAGAGGCGATAGACGACGGGCCGCCTTGAGCTCGCCCGTCGGCCGGCCCTTCAGGAACTGGCCGATATAGGTCGCGAAGCCGTGGCCGGCGGCGCGGAGGGCGAGGCCGAGCGCGGCCGTCGTCTTGCCCTTGCCGTCGCCGGTGTAGACCTGGACGCGGCCTTGGAACGACGAAGGAGCGGACATAGTGAAATTTTAACATAAAAAACGGTGACGCCGCTGCCGTTTCCTTATGATATAATTTCGGCATGCTGGATCCCAAATTCGTCCTGGAGAACAAGGACCTCGTCCTGGCCAAGACCGTCTCGCGCGGCCTCGCCATCAACCTCGACGAATTCGTCCGCCTGTCCGAGGTCAAGAAGGACACCCTGCGCAAGGCCGAGGAACTCCGGGCCAAGCGCAACTCGGCCTCCGAACAGGTCGCCAAGCTCAAACGCGAGAAAAATGACGCCTCGGCCATCATCGCCGAGATGAAGGGCGTCGGGGACGAGATCAAGGCCCTCGATGACGATCTCCGCCGCCTCGAGGACGAGATCCGGCTGACCCTCCTCAACATTCCCAACCCGCCCCACGACTCGGTCCCGGTCGGCAAGGACGCTTCCGGGAACGTCGAGGTCCGGCGCGCCGGCGAGCCGCCCCGCTTCGACTTCAAGCCGCTCGCCCATTGGGATATCGGTGCGAACTTGGGGATCCTCGACTTCGAGCGGGCCGCCAAGATCGCCGGCTCCCGTTTCGCCGTCTATCTCGGCCCGGGCGCGCGTCTCGAGCGGGCCCTGATCAATTTCATGCTCGACATCCACACCCGGGAACGGGGTTTCCTGGAAGTCCTGCCCCCGTTCATCGCCAACGCCGAGAGCTTGACCGGGACGGGCAATCTCCCCAAATTCGCCGCGGACCTTTTCAAGATCGAGGGTGTTCCTTGGTATCTCGTCCCGACGGCCGAAGTGCCGCTCACGAATTATCACAGGGACGAGATCCTCGATGGCGCCATCCTGCCGCGGCGCCTGGCGGCCTATACGCCCTGTTTCCGGAGCGAGGCCGGGTCCTACGGCAAGGACATCCGCGGCCTCATCCGCCAGCATCAGTTCAACAAGGTCGAAATGATGACCTTCAGCCTCCCCGAGGCGTCCTTCGACGAGCTCGAGTGGATGACAACCGGCGCCGAGGAGGTCCTGCGGCGTCTCGGGCTGGCCTACCGGGTCGTCCTCCTCTGCGCGGGCGACATGGGCTTCGCGAGCATGAAAACCTACGACCTCGAGGTCTGGATGCCGTCCCGGGACGGCTACCTGGAGATATCCTCCTGCTCGAACTGCGGCGACTTCCAAGCCCGGCGGGCCAACATCCGCTTCCGCCGCGAGCCCAAGGCCAAGCCTGAATTCGTCCATACCCTGAACGGATCGGGGCTGGCCGTGGGCCGGACGGTGAGCGCCATCCTCGAGAACTTCCAACGGCCCGACGGCTCGGTCGTTATTCCCGAGGCGCTCCGCCCCTACATGGATGGCCTGGAGCGGATCTCCTGAAAATTCGGCGGCGCCTCATCAATGAGGCGGGCCCGACGTTAAGGACATCGTCGAGAAGTATCTGGGCTGCGGCAACCCGCGCGAGATGGTTTTTGCGCCCCAAGATGCTTTCCGGGCGTCGATTCACGCGATTTTCGTGGTGATTGACATCGCCGCGCGGCCGGCGATATATTACCGACATGGTTAGGAGGGGAGATTTAGTACGCGGAGCGAAAATCCGCCGCCCCGCGGAAAAAGCAAATTCTTAAACATCCCCATGACGTGAACTCATTTATTACCGGGAGCGATAAATTGATTGCATGTTAGATTCTCAACAACCCAGAGTGGATCGGCATAATGCAGCAATCTATTTGATGCTTCCCTTAATAAGTCACTGCCGGGAGGTTTTCATGAAAAAGATTTTTGTGATTTGTTGGTGTGTCATCAGTCTGTCAGCCATAGCAAGCGCTCAAACTCTGGTCACCAGGAGCGTTGTGAGCGATCAGAAGGGGAAAGACTATGCGCCAAATATCGTGCCGACGAGCGACGGCCAGTGGGCCGTCTTTTGGGCCCGGGACAAAGGTAGTGAAAACGTGATGATCCGAGGCCGAGGACTGCAGTCAGATGGGACGATCCTTACCGGCATTAGAAACCTGATCGGAGCGACACTCTATCGCCAGACGACTTTTGGAGGAGCGTCTCTCGGCAAGGGGCAGATCGTGGTGGGAGGGACACGTGAATCCGATCGCCAAATCGTGACGCGCGTCTATGACTCGAAATTGATAGCCAAGGCCAATCTTGTCGCTACTGGGCAGACAGGGTTTAACACGACGTTTGCGCCATGCGCTTCGGGTGTGCTTTTGGCCTGGACAGACGCCATCGGCGCCCACATTGCTCCGCTCGACCCGTTCGCCGACGCTAAGCCCCGCCTTTCAAGGCGGGGACGAGAAGCGACACTTTTGTACTCAGCCCCTTGAGAGGAGATGGGGCTGAGTGGGCTCAGGGTTAACCCCGAACAAGCCCCGGCATTCATGCTGGGGGGTCGAGGGGTTGACTCGACGGGCCGATTCACCTCTTCCCCCCTTGAGCTGCCGACAGCCTCAAAGGCGCATTTTCTTCAACCAACCCGCATCGCCGCGACTCCCAATGGATACCTGGTCGTGGGCCTTGAGACGTACGCTGACTACAGTTTGAGACGTACGAGCGGCAATCTTGTAACCACCGATTTATCGAAGGCTAGCAAGGCCATCATCTACGAATCATCATTCAGCGAGCACGCCTTTGCAGCCGATGCCGCATGGGAGGGGAAGACCGGTTACACGCTGTTCGGACGGCGCGTCAACGACTCAAAAACCAGCGGTTATTTTCGAAAAATTAACGCCGCCGGAAAGCCGGCCGCGGCAGCGAAAAAGTTTCCGCCCAACAAAGCTCCTAACACCTGTAACTACCGAATCATCCCCCTCACGGGCACCGGCTGGTTTGCCACAACATGGTATGACTACAGCCAGGAGCTCATGTATCTGCAAATACTGTCCTCAAAGGGAACCTTCATGGGCAGCCCCGTCCCCATTTCGGAAAATGCCTATCGCATCCTGGACGACGTCGTCGACATGGCGTGGGACGCGGCATCGCAGAGGATCCTTGTCGCATACGCCGAGTACGCGGCAGCGCCGTCAACACCTGAGGACATTTGGGTCGCGATCTTCAGCCTGGAATAATCTCGGTGCCGCGGGCCGCCCAAAGAGGACAATATCACGTTGGCGGAACATACTGAAAGAACGGCCTTGACAACGCTTAAGAAATGGATTTTTCTATTATGTAGAATTCGTTGGGAGGAGGTCCCGACATGAAAAGCCTCTTCGTCTCGCTTTTGCTGCTTCTGGTCAGTAATCCGGTCGCGGCGGCGGATGAGCCGTTCTTCGCGCCCGTGAAATCTAGCGGGAACATCACCGCAAAGCTGTATCCGACCGAGGTCGTGAAAACGGGGTTCTCCGTTCTGGTCAGCTTCGGGATGCCTTTTTCTCGCGGTTCGATTACGACGGCGGCGCTGCGGACCGTCCGTGTCCTGATAAACGGCACGGAGATACCGGCCTATGTCGACCAGCTGACGCCGTGGCGGCACGCGACGAAAAATTCAATCGATCGCAAGTCCGTGCGCGTCGCTCGCATCCAATTCAGCTACACCTTCTCGGCGGCCTATCCCGCCTTCGAGAGCCTGACGATCGAATGGGGACTTCATGATCGCGCCAAGAACATCGCGACCCTCCGGAAGCCGCGATCGGCCTGGCACCTTGTATCGAGCGGCACGTTCGTGGCCGCGGACCTGGTCTATGAGCCCGACGTCTACGTGGTCCTACCCACGGCCGCGCTGACGCAGGGAGTCCTCCGACCGGGCCGCATGAATCCGTTTTCCAATTCGGTCGCCTCCAAGCGAGACTCGCCGACCGCCATGTGCAATAAATGGAATTGGCCCGGATACCAAGAGCTGGAGCACGCGGCGAAGAACAACTTCTATGCGATCATCAACGAGGATGACCCGCATGTGACGAAGGAGAACCTCTGCGATTACAAGAACGCGTTGTCGGACACGAACGGCGAGCCGTGGCTCTATGATCGCTCGTCGGCGATGTTCGGACTCTATTTCCGGAGCGGGTTCTTCAGGGCCCTGCGGGAGGCCGTGCGGAGCGCGGAGTATTACCGAAACCATCTTTCTCGTGCCGGGTTCTTCACGCTCAAGGATTACGATGATCCCAAGTACAGCTACAGTGAATGTCTCGCCTACCTATGCTGGACGACCGGCGATCAGCAATCGCTCGCGGGTACTTCGGCGGTTGTGTCGGCCTTCAAGGACGTCACGGCCAGATGGAACTCCAGCCTCAACTTCTGGACCGAGCGCCATGCCGGATTCAAGTTGCTGGCGAACGTCGTCGCCTACGAAGTCTATGGGACATCCGGCTATCGCGACGCCGTGTTGTCCGAAGCCAAGGACTTCATCTGGCATCAGAACGGGGCCGGAGGATTGATCCCCGCGAATCACGTCGACGGCGGGCTCTACCACCTCGGCTCTCAGCACGATTGGGATTGGGACCAGGATTCCTACGGCGCCTCGCCCTGGATGACCGTGCTGCTCCTGGATGCCATGGTGCGCGCTTATGCGGTCACTGAAGATCCGCTGATCGCGAAATTCATCCAGCGAGTCGGCGCCTTCGAGAAGGCGGCGATGAACGTCACGAAGAATCATCTTTACGAATACGGTCCGTACGAAAACCAGGCTCTGGCCGTCCCGGTCTATGCGTTGCTTGCCGACGGCACTTTCGGAGCCACCAGCTGGGAAGACTCCGAGCACGCGCTCGACGTCGCCTCGGCCCTTGCCTGGGCCTCCTATTTCGCAAATCTTCTCGGTTCGCCCGACCCCACCCTCCGGCAGGCCGCCGTTTCCTACTACAAAACTTATCAAATCGGCGTGAACTACTGGATCCGTCCCGACTCCCCGGTCCAGTACGGCAAGACGGCCTTTCGCGTCTCACCGTGGCGAAAGTACGGGTGGGAGCACCGCGTGAGCGCGAGCTTTTCCTGGATCATTAGCCCTTAGACATTGAATATGAGGTCTGGGTATGTCTGAATATCTCAAATTGCTGGCCACGCCCATGGTGTGTGTGATCGTTTTTCTTGCATCCGGCTTAGTCTTGACGCGCCGTGCGAAACAGAAGTCGTTACGGGCTGCAATCGGCTGGTATCTGGCAAGTGGGGCGCTTTTAATCCTGTTCCTGCTGAGTTTCAAGCCCGTTGCCAACATTCTGGTGAACACGCTTGAATCGCCATATAAGCCGGTAACGCAGGCAGACCTGGAAAAAACGGATATTATCGTCATCCTGACAGGCGGGATAGCGCCGGTAGGCAGTTATCAAAGGACCGCGGAGGCAAGCGGCACGTCGTATTCCCGGATATTCAACGGAGTCGAGATGTTCAAAAAAAGTCACGCCCGGCTATTGGTTGTTGCGGGCCTGGGGCGTGAAGGAGAGGCAGTGTCGGAAGCGGCGGTCATGAAAGACCTGGCGATTAAGCTGGGCGTGGCGCCGGATATGATCATTACGGAAGAGCGATCGCATACGACTATGGAGAGTATTATGGAACTGCGTAAGATGGGGCTGTTCGATAAGAATACCACAGTCGGGCTTGTTACGTCCGCGATCCATATGATGCGTTCGGTCTGGACGCTACAGAAGGCATTTCCTGATATTGAGATCGTTCCCCTGCCGGCCGAGTATCTGTCTGACCAGAAATTGTTTTCTTTTCATAAATTAGTCCCGTCAGGGGATGTCTTTGTGAATAGCACCAGCGTTATACATGAATGGAGCGGCCTTCTGTGGTACAAGCTTAAATTGAGGAAATAGTGCAAATACAAAGACACATATGTGAATTTCATAAAAATGGGATCACGGAATATTTTATCTATTCAACTTAGGCGCAAGTTACCAAAAATCAGGCCAATTCTGAATGACTTTCGCTTTTGCTCCGGTGTTTTAATCCTACGCCGTCATCCGGCTTACATCTGAGAAATACTCATGGAAGAATTTCTCAAGTCTTTGGAAGTGAGCCGAGGATTCTGCCGCTCGTGCCATGCCAGGCGGCTGGAGGAGTGGGGCGAGTGGATGCGGGAGACGCTTAAGCGTCACCGATTATTTTCGCCTGGCATCTGCGATAATTTCAGCTTAATCCGGTCTGAATGATTCCTGTCATCCCTGTTTAAAGCTTGAAAGAGCTGCGGCCCCTCCGGCAAGGAATTCGGGCGTCAGGCTTGCGGCCGATCCCGGCGGCAAGTACAATAGCGCTGCGGAGGGATGGCCGAGTGGTTTAAGGCGGCGGTCTTGAAAACCGCTTTCCGGTCTTCCGGAACGGGGGTTCGAATCCCTCTCCCTCCGCCAGACACCCCGGTTTGATTCCTCCCCGAAACGTGCTAAAATAACTCCGCTTTTCAGGCCGCGGAGAGGTGCTGGAGTGGTCGATCAGGAGCGCCTGCTAAGCGCTTGTCTCGGCTTAAACCGGGACCGCGGGTTCGAATCCCGCCCTCTCCGCCAGTTCTCCCCCCCGCGACGCAGTTTCGACCCTAGGCTTGTCTATTCCGGCCTTTTCCATTATCCTTTAAGCAAAGGAGCGATCACGATCCGCCATCGAAACGCGTTGCGTTTTGTCTGCTGTGTCTGGGCTTATTTGCTGGCAGCGGCTCCCGCTCCCGGGCAGGATGAGGAAAGCCTCCAGGAACTCCAGAAGCTCCTCAAAACCCGTATCAGCACGGCCGCCAAATACGAGCAGCTCGCCGGCGACGCCCCGGCCTCCGTCGCCATCGTCGGCTCGGAGGAGATCCGGCGATACGGATTCCGGACCCTGGACGAGGTCCTCCGGATCGTCCCCGGATTCGCCGCGAGCTACGACCGGAATTATGCTTACCTCGGCGTCCGGGGCTTCGGCCGTCCCACCGACTACAACGACCGGGTCCTTCTGCTCCTCAACGGGAACGCCCTGAACGAAGGGATGTACGGCAGCGCCGCGATCGGAACGGACCTGGGGCTGGACCTTGGGGCCGTCGAGCGGATCGAGATCGTGCGCGGTCCGGCCTCCGCCCTGTATGGGACCGGGGCGATGTTTTGCGTCATCAACATCGTTTCCAAGAAAGGGAGCGACCTCAACGGGTTTCGCATGTCGGCCGAGGTTGGGAGCTTCGGGCGGACCGGTATGTCGGCCGCGTTCGGAAAAAAGTTGGCGGATGGGACCGATATCCTGCTGGCAGCCCAGTTTTCCGACGTCAAGGGGCGGGACCTCTACTTCAAGGAATTCGACGATCCCGAAACCGACGGAGGATGGGCTCGGGGACTGGACTGGGACGTCAACTTCGGCCTTAACGCGAGGCTCGTCCGGGGCGGCTTGACGTTCCAGGCCATGGCCGCGTCACGCGGGAAGGGCATTCCGACCGCCCCCTGGGACACCGTCTTTGACGACCCTCGGGCCAAGACGCTGGACGTTAGGAGCGTGCTCGAACTCCGCTATGACCTCGATCTCGGGGCGGCCTGGATGGTCGGGCTGCGGAGCTATTACAATCATTGTCTATATGAAGGCTATTATTCTTACGGATATCTCAACAGGGACGAGACAACCGCCGAAAAGCTGGGCGGGGAGATCCAACTTCGCTGGGACCCGAGCTCGGAGCACCGTTTATTCGCCGGCGTCGAATATCAGAACCATCTCCGGGCCGATTATCGCAACTGGGATCCCCAGACGGTCAATTTCGACGGGAATTTTCCCTACCGGATCTGGTCGCTGTACCTTCAGGATCAGATCAAGATCCGCTCGAACCTCTCCCTGACCCTGGGGCTGCGCCGGGACGAATATTCGACGGCCGGGAGTTCGACGACGCCCCGGCTCGCTCTCGTCTATCATCCCTGGGCGGACGGCACCTTCAAGCTCCTCTACGGGGAGGCCTTCCGGGCGCCCAATCCCTACGAAGTTCATTACGAGCTCCCGAGCGAAGGCTATAAGTCGAACCCGGGACTCCGGCCGGAAAAAATCAGATCCTTCGAGGCTATCTGGGAGCAGAAGTTGGGCCGCCCTCTGCTCGGCTTCGTCAACGTCTACCGCTACATCCTGTCCGGCCTGATCGACCAGGCGCCGGACCCTGCCGACGGGCTCCTCCAGTTCCGGAACTTGGGGAAGGTCCGGGCGGCCGGGGTCGAGCTGGGGCTGACCAGCCGTTGGGCGAGCGGCGTCTGGGCCCAAGCGTCCTATGCCTTTCAGTCGGCCGAAGACGCGGCGACCGGAGCCAAGCTGACCAATGCCCTCACCCATGTCTTCAAGGCCGGCCTGTCCTGCCCCGTCTTTAAACTCGGTTTCGTCTCGATTCAGCTCCTGGCCGAATCGGAGCGGCTGACCGTGGCCCGGACCGCGACGAAACCCTTCCGGCTCGCCGACCTGGCGTTTGTCTCGGGCGATCGCCTGGAGCCGTTCAGGATCTCGGTCAGAATCCGCAATATTTTTAACGAGACCTACGCGCTGCCCGGAGGATTCGAGCACCGGATGCCCGCCATCGTCCAGGATCCCAGGAATTATTCCGTGAAGCTCGAATACCTCTTTTAGAGATCCGATGAGGACCCTGCGGCCGGCCGCCCTGTTGTTGCTGGCGGTCGTGCTGTCCTCCGGCCAGGAGCCGGCCGTCCCGGTCGAGCTCCAGTATGACCTTATGATCAAGGTCTTGACCTTTGACCGCAACCTCAGAAGCCGGGTCGGCGCCGAGATCGTCATCGGGATTCCCTACCAGAAGTCCGTTCGCGAATCCGTCGCCGCCAAGGACGCCCTCCTCAAGGTCATCCGGACATCGGGCCCCTCGCCCTGGGACGACCTTTCCGTCCGCGCGGTCGCCTTCGAGCTCGACGATCCCAACGATTTGGACGAAATCTTCGGGCGGGAGGGGATCGACATCCTTTATATCCCGCCCCTCCGGGCGTTCGACGTCAGGGCCATCGTACCCGTCTGCAACGCCAGGCGGGTTCTAAGCTTCACGGGCCTCCCCGATTACCTTAAAGCGGGGGTCTCGATCGGATTCGACCTCAAGGAGGAAAGGCCCGAGATCCTGGTCAACCTGGTCAGCGCCCGTCTGGCCGGCGCCGACTTCAGTTCGAAGCTGCTGAGACTCGTCCGCGTGGTAGAGGAGTGAATGAAGATCATGGCCGCGCCGTCGTTCCTCGCCCCCCGCCGAATCAGCATCAAGCTCATCCTTGTCCTGATGCCCCTCGTTTTGGCCTTCAGTCTCTTGATCGTCCTGCTGGGCCCGCGCTACTTCCGGATCCAAGCTATCCACGAGCTCGAATACAAGTCGCTCAGCATCGCGGAGATGACTGCCTACAGCCTGGCCCCGGCCCTCTACCTCAACGACCGGCCGACGATCGACGAGGTCATCTCCAGCGTCCGGAAAAGCCCCGACCTGGACTACCTGGTCGTTTCAGACGGTTCTGCTAAGCCGCCGGCCTCCTACGGCCTCGAAGCCGCTGTCCGCTCCCGCTACCTGGAGATCGAGCGGGCCGGGATTTCGGCCGATGGCCTGGTCTACGGCGTCAAGGTCCCGGTCATCTACAACGACAGGAAGCTGGGCGATCTCCACCTCGGTTTCTCGATGAAGAGGGTTTATGAATTTATCGGAAACCTCAAGCGGACCCTCGCCCTGGTCGGGCTCGCTTTCTTCGTCATCGGGCTCGCCGCCGTTTTCCTGATCAGCAATGCCATTGCCGGGCCCTTGCGCCGCATGGCCCAGACGGCCGGCCGGATCGTCGAGGGAGATCTGACCCGGCGGGCCGACGTCTCCTCCCGGGACGAGACGGGCGATCTGGCCAGGTCCTTCAACACGATGGTCGATCACCTCGAAACGGCCCGCCGGACCCTCGAGCAGAGGGTCGAGGAGCGGACCCGTGAATTGAAAACGGTCGCCGACGCCCTCCGCGAAAGCGAGGAGCTGTTCCGGAGCATGGTCCAGTCGATGGGCGAAGGGGTCGGGATCGTGGACCCCGACGAGAAATTCATCTTCGCCAACGCCGCCGCCCACGCGATCTTCGGCCTGTCCGAAGGCCGGCTGATCGGCCTCGGTCTGGACGAGTTTATGACGGACGAACAGTTCGCGCTCATGCAGGAACAGACCCGGGCCCGCCGGCGCGGCCAGAAATCGGCCTACGAGGTCGAGATCAAATCGGCGGACGGGAAGAGCCGCACTCTTCATGTTTCGGCCATCACCCGCTTCGACCGGGACGGAACCTTCACCGGAACGCTGGGCGTTTTCTCCGACGTCAGCGAACGGAAATGGACCGAAATATCCTTGCGGGAAGCCAACGAGAGGCTCAGGCTGAGCGTCAAGGAACTGGAGGCCCGGACGGCCGAAATGACCTTCCTCAGCGAACTCTACGACTCCTTCCAAAGCTGCAAGAAAGAAGACGAGATCTATGAGTACTCAGCCCAGTTCGCCCGGAAGCTTTTCCCGGAGACCGGCGGAACCCTCTTCATTTTCAATGCCTCCCGGAATGTGCTCGAAGCGGTCGCCCGCTGGGGCGACGCCGCGCCGGTCCCGGAATTCATGCTGGAGGACGATTGTTGGGGCCTGCGGCGGGGGAAAGCCTACGTCATGGATAATCCATCGACCCAACTCATCTGCCGGCACGTCGAACAATCCGGCCGGACGCCCGCGGCAACTATCTGCGAGCCCGTCGTCTCGGGCGGGCAGATGATGGGGCTTCTCTATTTAGAGGGATTGCCGGCCGCGTCCGGCGCCAGGACCGATTTCGCCCGGAGGCTCTGGGCCCAGCTCGCGGCGAACTTTAGGGAGCGGATCTCGCTGGCCCTCAGCAACCTCCGCCTGAGCGAGAAGCTCCTCCAGCAGTCCATCCGGGATCCGCTGACGAACTTATTCAACCGGCGCTACATGGAGGAAACCCTCGAGCGCGAGATCTTCCGGGCAACGCGGTCCCAGCTTCCGCTCGGCGTCATCATGATCGACATCGATCATTTTAAAAGCTTCAACGACAGCTACGGCCATGAAGCCGGAGACGCCATGCTCAAGGCCATCGCCGCTTTCCTCCAGGATCAGGTCCGCAAAGAGGATGTCGCCTGCCGCTTCGGGGGGGAGGAGTTCACCCTGATCATGCCCGGCGCCGGCCTCCCGATCGTCCTGTCGCGAGCCCAATTCCTCCTGGAGCAGGCCCGCCTTGTTCATATTCCTTTCGCCGGGGGGGCGCTCGGTCCGGTGACGCTCTCCCTGGGCGTCGCCATGTTCCCGGAGCAGGGCCGGACGGGCGGCCTGGTCATTCATGCCGCGGACGAAGCCCTGCTCAAGGCCAAGCGTTCGGGTCGGAACCGGGTCGTCGTCAGCGACCGTTGACCGTCTTTCGCCTTGCCTTGACTTTTAAGATGAGGTCTTTTACCATTCTTCCGGCCGTGATGCCCCCTACCATTGCTACTCAACTCAATCCCGGCTCCCATCCTTTTCTAGTGACAGGAGGACTCCGTTGAAGCTAAGCCCGTCCTGGAAGCTTTTCATTCTGGCCCTGGTCTCGATCGGCTCGGCCGGCTGTGCGCCCAAACCCTTGTCGACGGACGGCTATGCTGAAGTCCTGGCCGCCTTCCGGGAGCCGCCGTCCGAATACCGGAGCGCGCCGCTCTGGGTTTGGAATGAGCGGGTAACCGAGACGGCCATCGACGAGCAACTGGCCGACTTCAAGGCCAAGGGAATCGGC
>JALHUR010000152.1 GCA_022867325.1 Candidatus Aminicenantota bacterium
GGTCGTCAGGATCATGAACAGATCGGTCGGCCCGAACCGGCCGTTGGCCGCGCGGCCCGGACCGGGTCCGTTGGAAGAAGCGTCCGGCCGGGTCAACCGGAGAAATCCTTGGAGCGCGGATAGGCCGCGACCACGGTCGACCGGATCCCGCCCCGGGGTTTGAAGGCGCCCGTCACGCGGGCCCGAACGGGCCGGCAGGCCTTGACGACATCCTCGAGGATGCGATTGACGACGTTCTCGTAGAAGATCCCGAGGTTCCGGTAGGCCAGAATGTAGTCCTTGAGGGACTTGAGCTCGATGACGCGCGTCCGCGGGATATAGCGAATCGTGATCGTCCCGAAATCGGGGAGTCCCGTCTTGGGGCAGACCGAGGTGAACTCGGGGATCTCGATCAGGATCTCGTAGCCGGAATACTGGTTGGGGAAGGTCTCGAGCGACGGAAGCCTGGCGGCGAGCCCGGCCTTGGCCTCTTTCTCGGTATAGCGGGACATGGCGCTTACTCCTTGAAACAGGGCTATCTTACCGAAAACCCGGCCCGGACACAAACATTCGAATTCCGTTGTATAATATTGGACGTCAAGCGAGGATGCCATGACCGAATGTCTCCAGGCCATAAATCGGGGCCGCTGCAATTGCAGCTACGAGCCCTGCTCCCGCAAGGGGAACTGCTGTGAATGCCTGCACTATCACCGCCGGAACGACGAACTCCCGGCCTGCTTCTTCCCGGACGCCGTGGAAAAAACCTATGACCGGTCCGTCCGCCGGTTCGTCCAGACCGTCCAAGGACGGACATGATCGCGCCCCGCGCCCTGCCGGATAGTCCCAGGTTCGTCTACGGCCCCGTTCCGTCCCGGCGGCTCGGCTATTCTCTCGGGATCGACCTGCTCCCCCACAAAAACTGTTCCTTCGACTGCGTCTACTGCCAGGTCGGCCGCACGACTCAAAAGACCGTCCGGCGCCGGGATTTCTTCCCGGTCGCCGATATCCTGGCTCAGGTCCGGGAGGCCCTCAGGGCCGGAAAGACGATCGACTGCGTCACCCTGTCCGGGACGGGCGAGCCGACGCTCTACCGGTCGCTGGGGACCCTCATCCGGGAAATCAAGAAAGCCTCCGGCCTCCCGGTCGCGGTCCTGACCAACGGTTCCCTCCTCTACCGGAAAGCCGTCCGCAGCGGCCTGGCCGAAGCCGACATCGTCATCCCGACCCTCGACGCCGCGGATCAAGCCGTGCTGGCCCGGGTCAATCGGCCTCACGCTTCCCTCCATTTCGACCGGATCCTGCGCGGCCTGCATGCGTTCAGGAGGGAATTCCCGGGCCGGATCTGGCTCGAGGTCATGCTCATCAAAGGGATGAACGACCATCCCGCCCACCTTCGCCGCCTCAGGCCGCTTATCGAGGCCCTGAGCCCGGACCGGGTCCAGATCAACACGGTTGTCCGCCCACCCGCCGAAAAATACGCCCGCCCCCTCAGCCGGACCGCGCTCGAGCGCGCCAGGGCCCTTCTCGGCGGCGACAGCGAAATCATCGCCGACTTCAATCCCCTTCACGGGATTCCGCGGACGCTAATCCGTGGAGGAATAGCGAATTCCCCGCTTCGGGGACAGGCAGCGGTTTCGCAGTACTCACGGAGCCGCATTAACGGCTCCATGGGTGCGCTCCAACGCCTGCAAAGGGTAGATCCCACGGACGTAAGTCCGTGGAGCTTCAGGAAGCTGGGGCGGTCGCACGCCTCCGCCCTTCGCGGCGAGGACGTCCTGGCCGTTCTCAAGAGGCGGCCGGTCACGCCCAAAGATCTGGCCCTTGCCCTGGGCCGCCCGGCCCATGAGGTCCAAGCCCATCTCGCGGCCCTTGTCCGAAAAGGCCGGGCCCGGCCGGTCTCCCACAAAGGCCGCCGATACTTCGAAGCCCGGTAGAATCCGCCGGCCCGGGGAGGACCTCCGGCAGGCCGCGAATGATCTTTTTTTTCTTGCCGAGATATGATATAAGAAGTCTTCCAGACAGAGGTCGGTCTTCTTTGTAGAAAAGACGGCGAACCGGTCGCGGCTCTTCGGGAGCCGGCGAGGGGGATATTTACAAACTTTTTTCAAATCCCTGCAAGGAGTCCGCCATGTTTCTTAACACCCATTTTCCCAAAGCAAAATTCTATTGGTACGAAGGCAAGCTTTACGACTGGTCTCAAGCCGTCCTCCATCCCATGATCCACGGCCTCCACTACGGGACCTCGGTCTTCGAAGGCATCCGGGCCTACGGCACGGCCCGGGGGCCGGCCATCTTCCGTCTGCCCGAGCATAACGACCGCCTCTTCCACTCGGCCTCGGTCATCAAGATGACCGTCCCCTACACGAAGGAGGCCGTCGTCGCCGCCATCAAGCAGACCATGCTCGAGAACGGGCTCGAGGCCGCCTACATCCGGCCCCTCCTTTTTTATTCCTACGGCAACCTCGGCCTCGTCCCCAAGGCCTCGCCGGTCGAGCTCACCGTCGGCTGCTGGGAATGGGACGCCTACCTGGGCGAAAAGTCCCTGCAGGGCATCTGCGTCTACATCCTGCCCTGGCGGCGCGTCCACCACAGCCAGCTCCAGATGACGGCCAAGCTCGGCGGCGTCTATGTCCAGTCCACGATCTGCGGCCTGGAGGCAAGGGCCCAGGGCTGCGACGAAGCCGTCTTCCTCAACCTGGAGGGCCGGATTGCCGAGGGGCCCGGCCAGAATATCCTCATCGTCAGGGACGGCGTCCTCAAGACAAACGACAAATCCGAATCCGTCCTGGAGGGAATCACCCGAACGAGCATCCTCGAGATCGCCCGCGACCTCGGCCATAAAACCAAGGTCGGGCCCATCAGCAAAGAGGAGTTCTTCGCGGCCGACGAGGCGTTCTTCACGGGCACGGCGGTCGAGGTCATCCCGATCGTCCGCGCCAGGGACGCCTCGGACCCGAACCAAACCGTCAAGGACGCCGTCATCGGCGACGGCCGCCCGGGCCCGGT
This sequence comes from Candidatus Aminicenantota bacterium, assembly GCA_022867325.1. Lineage (GTDB taxonomy): Bacteria > Acidobacteriota > Aminicenantia > Aminicenantales > JAFGBC01 > JAFGBC01. The sequence continues at coordinate 2,986 of JALHUR010000152.1, forward strand.
GACCCTCGAAATGACCAAGGCCTACAAGGACATCGTGGGCGGACGGAACAAAGCCTACGAGAGATGGCTCACCTATATCCGTGATTAGGGCCGTCCTCGACGAAGACCTGATCTGCCGGACCTTCCCGCTCAACGCCAAGCCCGCCGACGTCCGGATCGCGCCGGCATGAATGCCGGGGCTTGTTCGGGGTTAACCCTGAGCCTCGCTTCTCGTCCCCGCCTTGAAAGGCGGGGCTTAGCGTCGGCGAACGGGTAAACAAGGGGGGGCTCGCACCATGCCCGCTCGACCCATCGAGGGCCTTCTCCTCCACGTGGTCCTCGCCCTAGATTGAGGAAATTTACTGTCTATGCTTTTATTTAGGAGGTGGCTATGAAACCGGAAAATAAAGCGACCCTTTTGATCGTGTGCTTGGCCTTGATTTCGTTCGCCGCCGCATCCTCCGGCCAGGACCTCCTCGAGAAGCTGGGGCACCGTCAGGACTTCGTCTCGAAACGCGTCTCGTCCTACGACCGAACGGGCGGGAATAAAGACTCCTTGACCATCGAGCCGGGCGCGACGGCGATTCTGGCCGATATTAAAGGCCCCGGGGCGATCCACCACATCTGGGTCACGATCGCCGCCGAGCCGTTCTACGGAAGAAAGATCGTCCTCCGCATGTTCTGGGACGGCGAGGCAGCCCCGTCCGCCGAGGCTACGATCGGAGATTTTTTCGGAGTCGGGCACGGCCTCAACCGGAATCTGTCTTCGCTCCCCGTCGCCTGCTCATCGGAGGGAAGAGCCAGGAATTGTTATTGGTTCATGCCCTTCCGGAGCGGCGCGAAAATCACGGTCACCAACGAAGGCGCCCGGGCCATTCCGGCGTTCTATTACTACATCGACTACCGGGAGCTCCCCTCGCTGCCCGCCGACACGCCGACCTTCCACGTCCAATACCGGCAGGAAACGCCGTGCGCGAGCGGCAATAACTATCTTCTCCTCGACGCCGTCGGCCGCGGCCATTACGTCGGCTGCAACCTGAGCGTCCTCCAGCGCGCCATGGGTTGGTGGGGCGAGGGCGACGACATGATCTTCGTCGACGGCGAGGGCAAGCCCTCCCTCCACGGCACGGGCTCCGAGGATTATTTCTCGGACGCTTGGGGGATGAGGGAGGACGAAAACCTCTTCTACGGCTGCCCGCTCCAGGAGGAGGATTTCCAGGCCGGGTCCAAGGCCACGGTTTAGCGCGTCCACATCCCCGACCCGATACCGTTCCGGAAGTCGATCCGGGTCACGATCGAACACGGACATGCCAACGACCGTTCGGACAATTTCTCATCGGTCGCCTATTGGTACCAAGCCGAGCCCCACAAGGCTTTTCCGGCGATGGCCCCGGTCCGCGAGCGGCTGCCCTTCGCCCTCGAGCCGTCGGAAAATTTCATGGCGCCCAAGTGGAGCGAGGTCAACCCCTCGACTCCCCGGCAGGAATGCCGGGGCTTTTTCGGGGTTAACCCTGAGCCTCGCTTCTCGTCCCCGTCTTTAAAGGCGGGGCTTAGCGGCTGCGAACGGGTCAAGGAAGGGGCGCGAGAAAAAGGCGTGGCCGCCTTCGAGGACCCGGAAGCCGGGATTCGCGTCGAAGCGGAAAAGCTCACGCGGGGCTTGTCGTCTTTTTACGGCCCCGACGGATCGCGTTTCCCGTTTCTCGCGACGGAAAGCGCCGTTTTCGGCTCGGAAGCCCGGCTCTCCTTCCCGGTCGGAACGGCCGAGCGCTACAACTTCGACCTTTACTTTCTGACCGGCCCGGTGATGGGGGATGTCCGCGCCGCGGAAATCGTCTCGGGCGCGGCCAGGACTCCCCTCCCTGACACGGTCTTCAGCGGGTACGCTCCGGAAAAGACTCTCGCCAAGCTGAGCCTCAAAGATATTCTCCTCCGGGAGGGGACGAACACCATCGTCTTCAAGGTCATGGGCAAGGCGGAAAAATCCGCCGGTATGGATATGGCTCTCGTCGGGTTCGGCCTGACGCCCTCGGCGCGCCGCTTCGTCGCGGACTGGAATCTCATCGGCCCATTCGACGCTCCCGACATGGACGCGCTGACCACGGTCTATCCGCCCGAGACAGAGACCGATCTCTCGGCTCCATATAAAGGAAAAGGAAATGTCGAAGTCCGCTGGAGGGCGATCAAAGCCGACCCGTCCGGATATATCCGGTTGACCGAGCTCGTCAAGCCCAACGAATATGCCGTTGTCTACGGGCTGGCTTACGTTCAATCGCCCGATGAACGGGACGCCTCGCTGCTCCTGGGGAGCGACGACGGCGTCCGCGTCTGGATCAACGACGTCCTCGTCCATTCCAACCCCGCCTACCGCGGTGCATATCCCGACCAGGATACGGTCAAGGTCCGCCTCCGCAAGGGTTGGAACAAGGTCCTGATCAAGGTCCTCCAGGGCGCGGGCGGTTGGGGGTACTACCTCCGCTTCGCCGACCCGGCCCGAAATCTCGGCTATGCCGTTCAGCCCTTGCTTGAGACGCGATAGCCGGAATCGGCAAATTAAAGGACTTCGGCCGCCGCGGACCGGATGATCTCCCGAAAGTCCCGGAACAGGGCATCCATGGACTCGGGCTTGAGGGGAGGAGTAGGAGGCAAGGCGGACCGAATCTCCCCCGGCTTGGAATCCGGGACAACCCGCAGCCCGCGGACGTTGTCCAGATAGTCGGCGACCCAATCCACGAATGCGTGGCCGTAGCGCCTAAATTCCGCTTTTTCCATGGCATCCTCCCCGCTCGAATTCCGGACCATTCCGTCTTAATTCACGCCTTATTTTAGGGTATAGAGGGCCTTGGGGTCAAAAAACAGGGTCAAAGTCCCCGGATTTCGGCCCCTTCAGGCTCAAAACGGGTATCCAGAGGGTAAGAACCCGCCCAAAGCCGTCTTTAAAGACTTCCAGGAAAGAATTTTGCGATTTTCGAAAAAAAAGCTTTGCATTGGAATCATTTTATGGTATAATAGTTATGTTAGTAAAAGCGGGGAGACGAAGTTTTCCAAGAAACCGGATCATTCTTTTCCCGCCCCCCTGCAACTTTTCCGGCAGCCCCGGCGTATTTATTAATGAAATGAGAAACAAAGGCCAAACCTCCTTTTTCCCCCTCCTCTTTGCCGGGAGTTTTTCAATACATCCCGCTTTTCAACTCATCCATTCCCTCGCATAGGCTGCCTCGCCTTTCCTCGGAAAGACGGGCAGCCTATTTCTCTATGACCCAGAATTCTGACCGTCGAACAGTTTTCAACTTTTGTAGGATTGCCGCTATTCACATGAGGCGAGTAGGCCGTCCTCAGGCCCCCGTAGCGGAGGGGGGCTCTGGACTCATCGCGCTATCGCAAAAACTCGGAAAGAAAGGATTTCAAAGAAAGATATGGCGCCATGAGTCCAGTGGGAACCGAAGGGACTGGTTCACGGGGTTCGGGGGCAGAGGACGGCTTGTTCGCCGTAATCCGGATAACAGATGCTTCGGTAGATCATTCCGAAAACTGATCGATAGTCAGCCCCGAAACTGCTTGACTTCGGCTCCAGTCGTGCTATCTTAAGGGCGGGTTTAACGGCGAGGGAAGTCCGTGAGATGCGGACACAGCCCCCGCTACTGTAACCGGGGACGAATCCCAGAGGATGCCACCCGCCTCGGGGCGAGGAAGGCCTGGGAGGAGGACGATCCGGGAGTCAGGAGACCTCCCTTAATCCGCGCGCGCCCGTCTTCGGGAGGAAGACAGGGACGTATTTTTTTTGAGCGGGGGCCGAGGAGACACTCAGATGTTCCAATCCATCGGATTCTGCCTGCTCATCCTGCTTCACAACGCCCTACCCGCCGGAACCGGCGATCAGGCCGAAAAGACCGTCATTCCCGTTCAAAGGCACGAAATCGTCGTCCAGGCCGGCCGGATCGAGACGCCGCTCAAAGAGCTGGCCGGGGCGGTCACCGTCATCAGCGCCGACGACATGGCCCTGATGAAGAAGACGACCGTCCTCGAAGTCCTGGAAGAAGTCCTGGGAACGGCCTCCATCCAGAACGGAGGCCGGGGAGGGGCCGCGTCCCTTTTCCTGCGCGGGGCGAATTCCGAGCACACCCTCATCCTCCTCGACGGGATCGAGCTCAACGCCCCGGCGACGCCCTCCCGCTCCTACGACCTGGCCCATCTCTCGACGGCGAACGTGGAACAGATCGAGGTCCTGCGCGGCCCCCAGGGCACGCTCTACGGATCGGATGCGATCGGAGGGATCGTCAACATCGTGACCCGGAAAGGACAGGGCAAGCCCAGGGCGTTTTTGGCCGCCCAGGGCGGTTCATACCGGACCCTGGCCGCGACGGCCGGAGTCTCCGGTTCCTTCCGCGCCCTGGACTTTTCCCTTGCGGCATCCTCGTCCGATACGGCGGGCCTCTCGGCCGCCGACGCGCGCCTGGCCGGAAACAGCGAACCCGACGGCTACCGGAATTATTCCGTCTCGGGACGGGCCGGGCTCAAACTCCCCGGCCGGTCCGAACTCGATTTCTCGTTCCGGACGGTTTCGGCCCGCAGCGAGCTCGACAACTTTGGCGGCCCCTACGGGGACGATCCCAACAGCATTCAGGACTACCGCTCATTGTTCGTCCACGGCCGGTTCCGGACTCTCCTCCTCGATCGCTGGGAGCAGAGATGGGATGTCGCCCTGGTCCGGTCGGACCGCCGGCACAAAAATCCGGTCGATCCCGGCCACCCTTATGATTCCGAGGCGGGCCGCTTCCGGGGCCGGCTTCTCAAGCTCGACTGGCAGAACATCCTGTTCCTCCATCCCGCCGACACCCTGACCTTCGGCGCGGAGATCGAGGAGGAAACGGCCGAATCGTCCTACGAATCCGCCGGGATCTGGGGACCGTACCGGAGCGACTTCCCCAGGACCAAAGCCTCGACCGTCGGGCTCTATGTCCTGGACCAAGTCAGCCTGGGGGGCCGCTTCTTCGCTTCGGCCGGCCTCCGCTGGGACCGCCACAGCCGGTCGGGATCGGCCCTGACCGCCCGGCTCGCTCCGTCGATCTTCATCCCGCGCTGGGGGACGAGGTTCAAGACGTCGTTCGGGACGGGATTCAAATCGCCCTCCCTTTACCAGCTCTACGCTCCGCCCACGGCCTGGGGGCCGATCGGTAATACGGCACTCAAGTCCGAAAGGAGCCGGGGTTGGGATTACGGAGTCGCCCAGACGTTCGGAGATGGCCGGTTCGAGGTCGAGGCGACCTACTTCGCGAACTCGTTCACCGATCTGATATCCTTCGATTTCATGCGGGGATACGTCAACATCGGCCGGGCCCGCTCGCGCGGCATCGAAGTCGCCGCCGCCGCCCGGCCCTCGGAAGGCCTGACCCTCCGGACCGCCTACACTCGCCAGAACGCCCGCGACCTTGTTTCGGACACCCCGCTCCTGCGCCGGCCCAGGGATAAAGTCACGGCCGCCGCCGAGGGGCGCCTGTTCAAAAGCGTAACTTTCCGGATCTCGCTCGAACACGTCGGCCGTCGCCAAGACATGGACTACGCGTCATGGATCGCCGCTCCGGTCGATCTCCCCGGCTTCACGCTCCTGGGCGCTCTGGTCGCCTATGACGTCGGACCCGGGTTCGAGGTCCACCTGGCCGCCGAGAATCTTCTTAACGAGGCCTACCAGACCGTCTTCGGCTACGGCGCGCCGGGCCGGTCGCTAACCGCCGGATTCCGGCTCTCTTTCTGATCCGCCGGGCCGATTGACCTGATCCGTCCTCTGTGATATTTTAATTTTTTCTATCCCTTCTTAGGAGGTTCACAACCATGAGACGGACCTGGATGGTCGCCTTGGCTCTCTTGGCGCTGGCGGGAGCGGCCGCGGCCGGCTCCCTGACGCTCGACGTCAAGGAGCACGTCCTCGGGAACGGGATGAAGATCCTGATGATCCCCCGGCCGGGCGTGCCCCGCGTCGTCTGCCACGTCTATTATAAAGTCGGCTCGATCAACGAGCGGCCCGGAATCACCGGGATCGCCCACGTCCACGAGCACATGATGTTCAAGGGCACCCGGATCATGGGCGTCACCGATTTCGCCAAAGATTCCGAGATCGACCGCCGGATCGACGAGCTCATGGACAAGATCTACCGGGAGAAGTACTGGAAGGCCGACGGCGGCGACAAAGCCATGATCGCCCAGTGGCAAAAAGAGGTCGACGAGCTGGTCAAGGCCGAGAAGCAGCATATCATCAAGGACGATCTGTGGACCTTCTACATGAAGAACGGCGGGACCGGGCTCAACGCCTCGACCGGGAACGAGAACACCGGCTATTACGTGACCCTGCCCTCGAACAAGGTCGAGCTTCAGATGCTGCTCGAGTCGGACCGGATGGCCAACGCCTACTTCCGCGAGTTCTATTCCGAGAAGGACGTCGTCATGGAGGAGCGCCGGCTGAGCGAAAATCGGCCGGGCTACCTCTTCGGCGAGCAGGTCAACGCCGCCTTCTACGCGGCCTCGCCCTACCATTGGGACGTCATCGGCTGGATGGACGACCTGCGCAAGATGACCAAGCGGGACATGGTCGAGTTCCACAACGCTACCTATATCCCCAACAACGCCGTGGCCATCTACGTGGGCGACTTCGACCCGGCCCGCATCGTCGCCCTGGCCGAGCAGTACTTCGGCCGCATCCCCAAGGGGCCCGACGTCGAGCCGGTCCGGACTTATGAGCCGGCCCAGTTCAGCGAGAAGCGGATGGCCGGCGAGGGCCCGGCCCCGACCAGCCTCCAGATCATGTTCCACACGCCGCCGGAAGGACAGCCCGACGCGGCGCCGTTGGCGCTCCTGGCCGACGTGCTGGGCGCGGGCGGCGGGTTCCGGTTCGGCGGCGGAGGGGGCGGGACGGGCCGGCTCTACAAGCTCCTGGTCCGGGACAAGGAGATGGCCGTCAACGCCTCCGCTTCGAGCCGCGCCCAGTGGTACGTCGGGGCCTTCCAGTTCAGCGCGACGCCCCGCGTCGATAAAAACGTCCAGCCCGAGGACCTCGAGCGCGAGATCTGGGCGGAGATCGACAAGATCAAGAAAGAGGGGGTGACCGAGGAAGAGATCCAAAAGGCTAAGAACCGGGGCGAAGCCAACTTCCTGCGCAGCCTCCAGAGCACGATGGGCCTGGCATCGCGCGTCGGCCGCGCCGAGCTCAACCGCGGCTGGCGCTCGATCCTGACCGACCTCGATGCCCTCAAAAAGGTCGGCAACGACGACGTCAAGCGCGTCGCCGCCGCCTATTTCGTCAAGGACAACAGCCTGACGGCCGTCTATCGCAGGAAGATGGGGCGGTAAGGAGGACAACCATGAAAAAGACGCTGACAACGATACTTGCGATCGTGGCTCTGTTCGCGGCCCTGGGCTTGGCCCAGGCGACCAAGCCGTCCGACCTCAAGTACCCGGCCCTCAAGTACGATCCGCCCGACCCCAAGGCTTTCCGGACCGAGCTTGCCGGCGGCCTCAGGGCCTACATCCAGGAAGACCGCGCTCTCCCCCTGGTCAACATCACGGCCCTGGTCAACTTCGGCGAGATCTACGTCCCCAAGGACAAGACCGGCCTGGCCGGCCTGATGGGCGCGACGCTCATCAAGGGCGGAACCAAGACCCGCGAGGGCTCGGCGATCGAGGACCGGGTCGATTTCCTGGGCGCGACGCTCGCCTTCATGGCGGGCGAACGGACGTCCCAGCTGACGATGTCCGTCCTGAGCAAGGACCTGGACGAGGGGCTGGCCATCTTCTTCGACGTCCTGCGCAACCCCGAGGTCCGCGAGGACGCGGTCAAGCTGGCCAAGGCTCGCCTGATCGATCAGCTCCGCCAAGCCAACGATCAGCCCTCCCAGATCCTGAGCCGCGAATTCGAGGCGCTCCTCTACGGCGATCACTCCTTGACCCGGCAGCCGACCAAGGCGACCTACGACGGATTGACGCCGGCGGACCTGAAAGCCTTCCTTTCGAAATATTTCTTCCCCAAGAACATCATCCTGTCCGTGTCGGGCGATTTCGCCAAGGCCGACCTCAAATCCAAGATCAACCGCCTGGCCGGCGGCTGGAACAGCCGCGGCCTCGAGATCCCCGCCCTCGCCAAGTCCTTCCCCCAGGTCGAGCCGGGCGTTTACTTCATCCAGAAGCAGATCAACCAGGGCTACATCAGCCTCGGCCATCTGGGCATCGAGGACACCAACCCCGACTATTTCGCGGTCCAGGTCATGAACTTCATCCTGGGCGGCGGAAGCTTCACCTCCCGGATCACGACCAAGGTCCGTTCCGACGAGGGTCTCTCCTACAACCAGGGCAGCCGCTTCGCCTACCGCTGGGGCTTTCCCGGAACGTTCTCGGGATATGTCCAGACCAAATCGTCCACGGTCGGCTACGCGATCTCCCTGATCCTCAACGAGTTCGACCGCATCCGGACGGCGCCCGTGAGCGACGCGGAAATGGAAACGGCCGTCAATTATTATCTGGAGAGCTTCGCCGACGGCTTCCAATCCGCCCCGGCGACTATGGCCAACTTCGCCAACCTTGAGATGACCGGCAGGCCCAGGGACTATTTCAAGACCTACCGGGACAAAATCAAGGCGGTGACCAAGGCCCAGGTCCAGGCCGTGGCCCAAAAATACATCCGCCCGGATCAAGCGGCGATTCTAATCGTCGGCGACTGGGAGCCCTGCAACGCGGGCGGCGACAAGTGGCCCGGGCCGCTCGACAAGCTGGGCAAGGTCCACCGGCTCAGCCTCCGCGATCCCCTGACCGGGGCGGAGCTCAAGTAGGGGCTTCAGTCCAGCTCTTTTCCGCGCGTCTCCGGAATCCAGATCCAGGTCAGGGCCGCGGCGATGAAGGCGGCCGAGATGAGCGGAAAGGCCGCCCCGAACCCCCTGGTCTGGGCGAGCGTCCCGACCGCGAAGGGAGCCGCGGCGCTCACGATCCGGCCGAAGTTGTAGGTAAAACCTTGGGCGGTGGCCCGGATTGAAGTCGGGTAGAGCTCGGCCGTGAGCGCCCCGAACCCGCTGAAGTAGCCGGACCCGAAGAAAGCCACGACCGGCCCCAGCCCGAGGAGAAGGAGCGGGTCGCGGGTGGTCGCGTAGAGGGAGACGAGGAGCGAAGCGGCGACGAGGTAGCCGATGTAGGTCCTTTTGCGGCCCAAGGCGTCGCTGATGTATCCGAAGCTGACGTAGCCGAGCCACATCCCGACCTGCATGAAAATGACCAGCCCCGACATCGTCCGTGTGCTCAGGCCGACGCCCCCCTGCTCCCGGGACAGGGACAGGAAGGCGGGGATCCAGAGGTTGAACCCCCACCAGGCGAACAGGCTGAAGGCGTTCATCAGGGTCACCAGGAGCGTCGTCTTGAGCCGGCCCGGCGCGAACAGGGCCCGGAACCCGGACGGCCCGTCCTCGGCGCGGCGGGATTGCGTCCGCCAAATGTCCGGCTCCTCGACCCGGCGGCGGATCCAAAACGTGAAGAAGGCGGGGAGGACGCCGATGAAGAACACGGCCCGCCATCCCCAGAGCGGCAGCACCAAAGCCGAGACGGCCGCGGCCGCGGCGTAGCCGACCGCCCAGAAACTCTGGACGAAGCCGAGCGCCTTGCCCCGGTGCTCGGCCGGCCAGCTCTCGGCGACCAGGGCGGCGCCGCTCTCCCACTCGCCGCCCATGCCCAAGCCGAGGAGCACGCGGAAGACGGCCAGCATGACGATCCCGGTCGAGAGGCCGCAGGCCGCCGTGAACACCGAATAAATGAGGATGCTCCCCATCAGGGCCCGCAGCCGGCCGAAGCGGTCGGCGATGACGCCGAAGATCATCCCGCCGAAGGCGGAGGCGACCAGGGTCAGCGATCCGAGCAGGCCGGCCGTGCCCTTGCCCATCCCGAGCTCGCGCATCAGGGTCGCGAGGATCATGGCGTAGAGCATGACATCGAAAGCGTCGAGCATCCAGCCCAGGGCGGCGGCGATCAGGCTGCGCTTGGCCTGGGGTTTCGCGCCCTTCCACCATCCGAAAAGACCCGCTCGGTTCATGGCCGTCTCCTTCCGGCGTCCCAGTCTTGCTTATATCCGAGGAACGGAACCGCTGTCAATCAGATCGGACAGGCTCAACCGACGGGGCTCGACCGGAAGCATATTCAATTGCACGACAAGAGGGTTTCAAAAGCGGGCCTCGCTCCCCTTCGGGTTTTTAACGCCGTTTCCTCCCCACCCTTCTCGGCTCCTGCGTAACTCCGCGCGCTCGTCCCGGCCAGCGGGATTGGCCAGTGGCATCTTTCGGGGCTTCTATGGATTTTAAGCATGCTCAGACATACTCGGAGCTCGCAAAGCCGGGTTCCCTCGAAGGGCGGCTCGGAAAGGCTAAACCCTCAATGGTCGCTTCGGCCCGCTTTCAAAACCCTCATCCCGAAATCACATGAACGGAAATTCTTTCGGCTCAGTCGTAAAATTGGACATGCTCGCCGAGAGGGTTTATAATTTTAGTATGAATTCCAAAAATCCGGGGGCAGCCATGAAAAGATCTGCAGTTCTGCTTGCCGCGGTCGTGGCCTTGACTGTCTGTCTCGGCGCTCAAGGGCAGACCGGACACAAAGTCTTAATCTCCGTCGACATGGAAGGCATCTGGGGCGTCGTCCAAGGCGAGCAGACCTCGCCCGACGGCCGCGATTACGGCCTGGCCCGCAAATGGATGGCCGAGGACGTCAACGCCGTCATTGCCGGATTGCTCGAGGCGGGGGCGACCGAGATCGTCGTCAACGATTCCCACGGAAGCATGCGCAACATCGTCGCTTCGGACCTCGACCCGGCCGCCACCCTCATCAGCGGCACCCCCAAAGCTTTTTCCATGATGGAGGGCCTCGATGCCGCCTGCGAGGCCGTCCTGTTCGTCGGCTATCACGCCAGGGCAGGGACCGAGGCGGCCGTCCTTGACCATACCATTTCGGGTGGGACGCTCCGCGCGGTCAAGATCAACGGCCGCGAGATGCCCGAGCTCGGAATCAACGGCGCCCTGGCCGGCGCTTTCGGCGTTCCCGTCATCATGCTCAGCGGAGACGACAAGACCTGCGCCCAGGCCAAGGCGGTACTGGGAGAGGCCTTGGTCACGGTGGCCGTCAAGGACGGCCTCGGCCGGACCTCGGCGCGGCTCCTTCCCAAGGACGAGGCCCGCCGCCGTCTCAAAGAGGGCGCCAAAGAGGCCTTCCTGAAAAGAAAGCAGGTGGCGCCCTTCAAACTGAGCGTCCCCCTTTCGTTCGAGCTTGAGTTCCACAACAGCGGACAGGCCGAGCTTCCCCTGTTCATCCCCGGCGTCAAGAGAACGGGTGCCCGGTCGGTCGCTTTTTCCGCGGATGAATTCATCGAGGGCTATAAGCTCATGCGGGCCCTGATCGCCCTCGCTTCATCCTGAGCCAGGAATTTCTCGACAGGCCCGGCGGCTCAGGGAGTCCGGCTTTTCTTCTTTCTATCCGCGGCGAGGGCCTCGAAAGCCTGTCTGATAAAATCGTCCAGGGACATCTCGCCCCGGTACACGATCATCCCCAGCGAAAGCCCCGCTTTGATGACCCTGCCTCCGTAGCTGAAGGTCGTTTCCGCGACCCTCTTCCTGATCGTTTCGATGATCGTCCGGCCTCCGGCCTGATCCGTCCCGGGCAGGAGGAGGAGGAACTCGTCGCCGCTCCAGCGCCCGACCCGGTCCTGACGCCGCAGGGACGCCCGGAGAAGGGAGGCGCAGGATTTAAGAAGATAGTCGCCGCTCCCCTGTCCGTAAATGTCGTTGATGACCTTGAAACGGTCCAAGTCCACCAGGACCACGGTGAACGGCCGCCGGTTTCTCTCGAAGCGGACTTTCTCCTCCTCGAGGTTCTCCATCATGTCGCGCCGGTTGGGAAGGTCGGTCATGGCATCGGTCCGGGCCATGTCTTCCATCGTCTTGTAGGCTTCGCTCAGCTTGGTCTGGCGCTCGCGGATATCCCGGTGAGCCGCCTCGATCTCCCGTTGAGCGTTGGCCTTGAGCTTGGCTCGGCCCGCGACCGCCCAGACCAGGAGCGCGGCCAGAACCGCGATTACGATCAGAAGGACCGGGATGAGTCCTCCGCCGGCGCCGGCCGAGGACTCGGCCCCGGAGGAGGCGCCCAGACTAAGCGATAAGGTCGGCGGGATGAAAGAAAATATTGCAAACATCTACCTTAGCCCCTTTTATTATCGGAAATTTCATCTGCTTTAGCAAGCCGATATCCCACCGACTCCGGTTCAACAATAACCGCGCCGCCGGGCCTCCTCCAGGATGGCGTCGGTGGCCGTCGCTCCGATCCGGGCGACGCCCAGGGCGCGGACCCGGAGCAGGTCGTCGAGAGTCCGCAGGCCGCCCGCGGCCTTGATCCGGACTGTCTCCGGGCAGTTGGCCCTCATCAGCGTCAGGTGGTGATCGGTCGCTCCCCGATAGGCGTACATCCCGTTCGCCTGGCGCACAAATCCGAAGCCGGTCGAGGTTTTAACAAAGGCGACGCCCGCGGCCGCGCAGATCTCGCAGAGCTTGATGATTGCGGCATCCTCGAGGTAATCGGTCTCGAAGATGACTTTGAGGAGGGTCCCTCCCGCTCCGACGGCAGCGTTGACCGCCCGGATCTCGGACTCGACATAATCCCAGCCTCCGCCGAGAGCCTTGCCGATGTTGACGACCATGTCGAATTCGGCAGCCCCGTCGGCCAAACCCCGCTCGGCTTCGTGGAGCTTAACGGCGCTCGTCTGGCTTCCGTGGGGAAATCCGATGACCGTCCCGACGCCGACGCCTGACCCGGCCAAAATGCCCTTGGCCAGCCCGACCGAGCAGGGCTTTACGCAGGCCGTCGCCACGCCGTAACGACGAGCCAGCTCGCAGCCGGACGCGACGGCCTGGTCGGTCAGGGTCGGATGGAGCAGGGAATGGTCGATCATCTTGGCCAGCGACCTGAATGTGATCGTCGGGTCCACGGCGTGGGATTCTCCTTATCCGAAAGGATGGTAGACGAGGTCATGAGGCTCTGTCAAGGCTTCAACATCCTCTCGGTCCAGACCCGGCTAATTAATTGGTGACGCTTATCGGTTTCCCTTTTTAGGGAATTTTGGGGATATGTTCCGATTCTCTTGAATCGGTAACGTGTCCCCAGAATTCGATCGTGCCCCCGGAATTCATGTTTCAATCAACGAAAAGAGCGCTCGAAGGTCTTGAACACGGCGGGGAGCTTTCCCCGCGGTTCCCATTGGAAAACCTCAAGATCGATCCGGCCGGCGCGATCGACGGCGATGCCCTCGGCGGCGAGCCGTCTCCGCTGCTTCTCGAACCCCCGTCCCCGTCCGAGCGAGATCCGGCCCCGGCTTCCGATGACCCGGTGCCAGGGCAGACGCTCGGCGTCCGAAGAGGAATGGAGAATCCAGGCGACGCCTCGGGCCGCCCGCGAGTTCCCGGCCAGGGCCGCGATCTGACCGTAGGTCGCGACCCTGCCGCGTGGGATTTTCCGGATGGCTTCGACGACCTTTCTGGAAAATGCAGTCCGCTTCTCGTCTTTTCTCAACCCGTCCTCGATAATGCTCTCCGCGAAGTATAGAAAGATTTGGATAAGAAATCAAAAAGCGCCGAGCTGGCAGCGCTTGATCTTGATGTTCAGGCGGCTGGCGAGACGGCCGACTTGTGCCCGAGGGACGCCGAAGCGGTCCGCGACCGTCCAGGCGGCGGCGCAGGAGAGACTCCCGTCCTGATCGAGGGCGGAGCGGAGGGCTTCTTCAAGACCCGCCGGCAAGTTCGCTTCCTTCCAGACTGGGCTATCCCAGGCCTTAGCATGTCCGGGGAATCCGAAAAGCCCCAATTGGCAATGGCTGAGGTGGATGCCGAGCGAATCGGCCGCTTCGCCGACGGTTAGCGGAGCGACGCCCTTTTCTTTTGCCAGGGTGAACGCCGCGGCGCAGCCGACCGTTCCGTCTATCAGCCGACCCCGGATCGCCTCGGCCAAGGCGGGATCGACCGGCCGTCCAGCAGGTATCTTTTTGTCTTTGAGCGCCATCGGAGCTCCTTTTAGAATTCGGGGGACATGAACCGAATTTCTTAATTCGGTATCGTGTACCCCGAATTCATTTCCCAGAATTCTTTTACCATCGGATAGGCCACCTGTCAACGAATTCAGGGGACATGAACCGAATCTCATAATTTGGTATCGTGTCCCCGGAATTTTGGGGACATGTACTGATTCAAGAGAATCTGTAACGTGTCCCCAAAATTCCACGGTATACCGTAATTAAGTGATGTGTCCCCAGAATTCCTGTGATATAATGGCCGCTCGATAGCGCCGCGCAAGCGGCCATCGGGTCCTCCGAACGGCCCGGCCTAAAGAGTCGGCACCAGCCCTCCACGGCCAGCCGTCGCAGCGCCAGCCCCGGACGTGTCGTCCGGGGCCGGTCAAGGTCGGGGCGGAAACGCTTCGGCCCCCCGTGTTTGGAAAGGAGAGATCGCCATGCGTTCCGCACGAATCCCCTTCGTCCCGACGCTTCTCGCTATCACCGCATTCATCGTTGCCTGCATACCCCTGACTCAATCCGCCCTGGCTGCCCCCTCTACTAAAACCATTCCCTTATCCGGCTCCGCTCCCTCCGCCAAAGCTGCTCCCTCTGCCCAATCCGCCATCCAGATCACGGACGCCGCCGGAAAGCCGATCGTCCTCGAAAAAATCCCCCAACGCCTGGCCGTCGTCGGCCGAGGCCCGCAATACCTTCTTCATCTCCTCTATATGTTCCCCGAAGGACCGCGCCGCCTAGTCGGCATGGAACAGCGAGGCCGAACGGCCAGCGATTTTCTCTCTGCCGTCGCTCCCGGCATCGACAGCAAGCTCACCCTCCTCCCCAACCCGGGACCCGAGTCCATCGCCGGCCTCCATCCCGACCTCGTCCTGATGAAGGGGTCCGGGCCCGACCCGCTATCCGAAGCCCTGTTCAAGGTCGGCATCCAGACCGCCAGCCTGAGCCTCGAGACGCCCGACGAGTATTACCGGGACATCGCCAACCTGGGCGCGATCCTGGGAAACCCGAAGCGGGCCGCCGAGATCATCGCCTTCTACAAAAAGGGAGTCACCCGCGTCGAAAAAGCAATGTCAGGTCTCCGCGACGAGGAGAAACCCTCCGTCCTCGTGGTCATGGGAAATATACGGAGCGGAAAATACGCCGTGCGCGTCCCGGCCCTGGCCTGGATGCAAACCTACCAGGTCAAGGCGGCCGGCGGCCGGCCCGTCTGGCTCGAGGCCGCCGAGCAGGCCGGAGGCTGGGCCGTCGTCAACCTCGAGCAGATCGCCGCCTGGAACCCCGACCGGCTGATCATCATCGTCTGGTACTCGACGAACGCCTCGGCCTTCATGGGCTGGCTGGGCGCCGACCCCCAGTGGAAGAGAATCGGAGCCGTGGGCGCCGGCAGGGTCAGCTTCTTCCCGTCGGACTTCTACAGCTGGGACGCCCCCGACGTCCGCTGGATCCTGGGCCTGACCTGGATGGCGTCGCTCCTCCATCCCGACCGGCTCAAAGATTACAGCATCGAGGACGAGGTCTATCGCTTCTACGAAGAGCTCTACGGCCTGAGCCGGGAGACGATCAAGACAAAAGTCCTTCCGATGGTCAAGACCGATTTCCGCTGAAGACATGGACGGAGAGGATAAAAAGGAAAAGCGGCCCGGCCGGCGCCTGTGGGCGATCGCCGCGGCCGTCCTCGTCTGTCTCGTCCTTTCGGCTCTCATCGGCCGCTATCCCAAGCCCTTCCTGACTCCCCTCTCGGCCCTGACCGACAACGAGATGGCTCGGAGCCTGATCGTTCATCTCCGCCTGCCCCGGATCCTGATGGCGTTTCTTCTCGGCGCCGTGCTCTCAGCCGCGGGTGCCGTCTTCCAAATGATCTTCCGCAATCCCCTGGTCGACTCGGGCTTCCTGGGCGTCTCGCAGGGCGCGGCCTTCGGAGCGGCGCTGGGATTCGTCTATCTTGGCGGGACTGCCCTGGGAGTCCAAGCATCCGCGGCCGTCTTCGCCTTCCTCGGCCTGGCCGCAAGCTATTTCATCGCCCGGCGCATCCGCTGGGGTGATTGGGTTTTTCGCCTTGTCCTGGCCGGAATCTCGATCGCCGCCCTCTACTCCGCGGGCACCGGCGTCCTCAAGTACCTGGCCGATCCCCACAAACAGCTCCCCGATATCACCTTCTGGATGCTGGGCGGGCTGTGGTCCGTCACCTGGCCCGACCTCTGGCAGGTTCTCCCGGTCGCGGCGCTGGGGCTCGCGATCATGCTCCTCATGCGCTGGCGCCTGAACCTCCTCTCGATGCGGGACGAGACGGCCTTCTCGCTGGGCCTGGCGCCGGGTCGCGAACGGCTCGTCCTGCTGGCGGCCGCCGTTGCCGCGACGGCCGTCCTCGTCTCCAAAGCCGGACAGGTAACCTGGGTCGGCCTTATCGTCCCCCACATCGCCCGGCGGCTGGTCGGATCGGACGCCCAAAGGATGCTCCCGGCCTCGATGCTCATCGGGGGGATTTTCGTCCTCATCTGCGACGACCTGGCCCGGGCCGCCCTTTCCGGCGAGATCCCGCTCGGCATCCTGACCTCGTTCTTCGGGACGGCCGTCTTCATCGCGCTTCTCTCGGCGCGCAAGCTGAGGCTCAAGTCATGAACGGCGGGCCGATCGTCTCGATCCGGGACCTGTCCTTCGCCTACTCGGAGTCAGGTCCCGAGGTTCTGCGCGATCTCTCGCTCGACATCGGCGCCGGTACCATCTGCGCCCTGCTCGGCCCCAACGGTTCGGGAAAGACGACGCTCCTCAATCTCATCCTTGGCTGGCTCCGGCCCCTGGCGGGCAGGATCGAGCTCGACGGCCGGGCCGGGCCCGCCCTGACCAGGCGCGAGATGAGCCGCGTCCTCGGCTTCGTCCCCCAGGAAGAGCCGTCCGGTTTCGAGCTCAGCGTCCTGGAATATGTCCTTCTGGGACGCGCGCCCTATCTCGGGTTTCTGGAGACGCCGGGCGCCGAGGACAGGCGCGCCGCCGATGCCGCTCTGGAAGCTGCGGGAATCCGGAAGCTCAGGGGCCGGCTGCTTCCAACGCTCAGCGCGGGCGAGAAACAGCTCGCCTCGCTGGCCCGGGTCCTGGCCCAGGATCCGCTGATCTTCCTCCTCGACGAGCCCATGTCCCACCTCGACCTGGCCAACACTCAGAGGATATGCTGGACGATCGAATCCCTTCGGGACAAGGGAAAGACCGTCGTCTTCACCACCCACGATCCCAACATCGCCTCGGCCTCGGCCGACACCGTGGTCCTTCTCCTCAAAGGGAAAGTCGTCGCCGCCGGCCCGGTCCGGACGACACTCAACGCGGCTAACATCAAAACGACCTACGGCGTCGATGCCGAGATCATCGAGGGCAACGGCCGCCCCGTCATATTGACCCGCCTCAGAAAACGTTAAATTCTTCGATGGCTGATTTAAGCTGGAGGAGCTCGGTCTCAAGATTCGTTGACGGACGCTCTCGGCGGCAAAAAAGAAAGGATTATTTCTCTTTTCGCGCAATAACCCGCCGGCGTTTTTTCAATAAGCCCCCGGTCGATGAGCTCTCTCAAATCTCTCGAAATGGTCTTTTGGGTTTTATTGGCATAGGCTCTGGCGATGCGCGTACTGATGTTAACGAGTTCGGCCAATGGGACGGGCTGCTCCTTTTGAGATAAGTCCAAGGCCAGGTGTCGTCGACGCGTTGCCGCAAGTCCGGACTCTCGGCCTAGGAGTTCATGAACGTAATTGCGCCAGGTTATATCCCATTGTTGTCCCCACATCAAATCAAGCTGCGTTTTTAGGCCATCAAGGAAACCTTGAACAGCATAAGATACAAAGGCTATAAAATCCCCCCCTGATGAACTCGCATGCTCGAGTTGTCGATAGTACTCTGCTCTTGTTTGGTTATAGTGGTTGCTGAGGAGATGGGCCGCAGGCGCAGGGACACCGGACGAAATGAGTATTTCGAATTCGATCAGCCGCGCTGTTCTCCCATTTCCGTCGCCGAAAGGATGTATCCAAGCCATATAGAGATGAGCGAGGATAGACTTCAAGATCGCTGTAACGATTTCTTGGCCCTTCCGAGCCTCGAATTGATCTCCAGTCAGCCACCGGCATAGCCTCTCCAAGAGATATTCACAGTCCGCCTCAGGAGCGCCCCGGTAGGAGCCGACGGTCACGGGATAAGTCCTGATCGTCCCCGGCATGACGTAATCCGGAAGCGGTAGACCATCAAGGACCCGCCCATTAATTTTTTTTATCCTCTCGCTATTCAATTCGGGAATTTGACCTTTTAAAATAAGGTCCAAAGTCTCATTGCAGACTTTGACGATATTATCGACCTCCTTCTGAAGATATTGTTGAGAGGGAGGAAGCGTAAGCCGTCCTTCGAGATGTTGAAGAACCTGTTGCTCGGTTAACGTGTTTCCTTCTATGGCCGTAGAAGCCAGGGCTCCTTTAGCCAGGTAGATATTGAAGAGCCTCTGTCGCGTATCCGGCCTAAGAGGAACTCGGGCAATATGTTCGCATTTAGACTGGCATTCTCCCAGGATTATCCAGAGCGATGGTGACAGGGCGGAAAAGTCAGCGTCAAATTTCAACCAGGGATGTGTCTGTTCACATGTCCTCATTCATGTCCTTTCTATATAATTAATATATATATAATTATACGTATTATGTCCTCAATTATGTCCATATTTTAGGGCATTATTTATGGCAAGTCAACCCCTCGACTCCCCGGCATGAATGCCGGCACTCATAAGCCGGAAACGGCTTATGAGTGTTGAAAGGCGGGGCTCCGATTCTAAGCCCCGCTTTTCAAAGCGGGGTAGCGTCGGCGAACGGGTCAAGCTGAAAACGGCGATCCACTAAAAAAGGTCGCGGCCCTGCAGCCTTGCCAGAATCTCGTTGAGGACGAAGTGCTCCAATTTTATGCTAATACTGTCTGCCGACGATCTTCATGCGCAGTCTTCCAGATATAGTGATGAAGCGTTTTATTTAGTAGCATAAAAATAGCCGCCTGCACGTCCTTCTTTGTATTAATTTTGCCTTCACTAGAGATTTTGTAACGTCACCAAGTCTAAACCCCGAACCTTCTAATATTGCAGTTAGACGAGCACTTGTACTTCGACCGCTTGACCTAAGGTCAGAAAATAGTTTAAGAACGAGAGGAGCCATACCGCTGTTTTCGCGTTGGAATTGCCGCCATCGTTTCATGTACGGTTGATTAATCAAATACCTTTCCATGAGTTGGCTTTTTAAGCTTTCGAAGCTTTTGTATTCTATTCTATTTTTACCTTGTAGGTCGCTAATAATAGAGCGTACTTCGATTTGGGTATCTGGCGTATGGCGTGGTTTGCGTGTCTTAAGAGCAAGGATAAAATCAACGGGAATTGTATGGGCGATACCCACTTCGAGCGAAACATTGGGATTAGCCCCAGTTGCATCGAAAATACAGCCTGCAGAGTCACGAATGACTCCGGTAATATGCTCAAGTAAATAATCAGATGAAGATATGCCAACAGTATCTGCCAATATTATGGCAAGTGGTGTATCAGTTTCGACGTCTTTCTTGAGTCGATCATAAGCTTTACGAATATCTTTAGCGAAAGGACAGCCGATAAATATTTGGTATATCTTTGGCACAATAGCCTTCTATTAAGCGGCTATCAGAGCGGATAAGCTGCGAGGCTCCATCGCTTGCGCCGGCCCAGTCAGCTTCATCCGCTTGTTAGGCACCTTCTTCGATTCCTTCACAGAATCTCGTGGATCTTCAGATAGATTTTTCCGGTTTGGGACGTCTCCTGCCGCTTCCTCAGCAGCAACTGTACCAGATCGATACGTCCCTCAAGAACTGCCATGAGGTCGCTACCGTCCATTAGGAGCATCAGCCGACGGCCCGAAGAGTGAGCCTTGACGCCATCCTCCGAGAACCCGTTGACCGAAAGAAAGAGGCCAAGCGTGTTGTCTAACTTCCTCGACAGCTTGCCCGCCAACACGTCTAAGTCCGCAGCCGATACCAGCTCCTGCTGCCACTTGCCTTCGAACAGATAGTCTGTCCCTTCGAACGTGAACGCACCGTCTATCTGCTCGCCGACGATCTTGAACGAAGCACGAGGATCGAGGTCGCAGAGCTCAAATAGCATAAGGAGCAGCTTCTCCAGCCTGTAGCCGCGCTGCTGCGGATTGACTTCAGACAACAGCTTCAGGTACTCGCGGTTCAGGTTCTCGAGACCGTCGCGCACGGCTGACTTTCGCAGCATCGCTGCGTGGGCCTGTCGTCGCCGCCCCTCGATCTTCCTCTGCTCTTCAACGAGCGTGTCGTGTCCAGCCGTGTTTTTACGGAGAGCGGCTACGGCCTTTCGAGCTGCGTCTGCCTTTTCTTTCCCACCTTCGAGCCTGGCGAGATGGGTGAAGTCATCGATACGCGAGACTTCTGACATGAGGCGTATCAGCTCGCCTTGGTACTGGTCTTGCCGCTTGGCCAAGTAGTCGACAAGTTGCCCAACGATGTTTCGCTTATAGTCCCCCCAGTTCAGCGGCGCTAGTGTAGTGTCTCAGTAATATATTTACAATGTTGGCTGGTTTGTGTTATGATCTCTGCATGTGGAAGCCAGCCTCTGTTTTGTCCATAACCCCTGAACAACGACGGACTCTTGAAGCTTGGGTAAAAGCAAAAACGACC
>JALHUR010000153.1 GCA_022867325.1 Candidatus Aminicenantota bacterium
GTAGGCCGTGATGTTGGCGATCCGCTGGGCGTAGTTCTGGGTGAGAAACTTGCCGGTCGCGACCAGGACATTTCCGATGCCGGGGAGGCTGAACGAGACGCCGCGCCGGATCATCTCCCCGTTCCCGAGCGGCTCGATGCTGCGGAGGAGCTCCCCCAGCTGGGCCCGCTTGACGATGTTTTTCTTGAGGTCCTGGTAGTCCTGGAGGGGCAGGGCCGGGTTGAGGTAGGTGAAGAGCTCCTCGTCCTCGAGGAAGATCCCGATCTCGTCGAGCCGGTACTCGGACAGCTTGTCCCGGATGTATTCCCGGAGGGCGACCCGGTTCTCGGGGGCGACGAGATTCTGGCGCTTGATGGCCCGGGACAAGACCTGGGCATAGTGGTAGGTGATCTCCTCGCTGTTCCGGTAGAAGCCGTCCGCGACGTTCTGGGTGTCTTCGAGGATCTTGTCGAGGGGCGTCTGGAACCAGCTCTCGATGTTGCGGGAGATGAGGTCGCTGGCGAACAGGAAGAGGAGGAGGGTCGGGATGAAGGAGAGGGCCGTGAAGAAGAACACGAGCTTCGTCTTGAAGTGGGAGCCGGCGACTTTCCGTCTCCGCTCGATCTGAAGCTTGATCAGGTTCCGTCCGAGCAGAAGGGCCAGGATCAAGAGAAGGAGGAGGAAGATGATTTGGAGCGAGGAGAGGAGGATCTTGGTCAGCGAGGTCGGCGAAAATTCCTGCGATTCCCGGCTTATGAAGAGGATCGCGAAGAAAAGGATGATGAGGAGAATGATGAAGGCCCCGATGATCCGGGAGCCCCTTTTTTTGGCGCTGGTCTGTTCCATGGCTTATTTCCAAAAATCGCTAAGGTTGCCGGGTGTCACCCGGATGTTCTTGACGACGGCGCCGGGCCGGCCGAACGGCTTCAGGGGCCTGCCGTTGAGGACGCCCGAAGCGCCGCCCGCGTTCCCGAGATGGATGAGGAGCTCGGAGCGGGCTTCGATCCGGGCCGAGGCGCCGGCCGGCTCGATGCCGTCGAGCTTGACCGCCCCGTCCGCGAAAACCTGGATCCAGGTCTCCTCCGAGAAAGCGAGATCGAGGCGGAGCCCTTGGATGTCTTCGGGGACGGGGGCCGGGACCGCCGCGGCCGGGGCTTGGACGGGGACTTCAACGGGAAGGGAGGTTCGGGTCTCGGTTTGTCTCGCCGCCCCGGCCGGGAGGGGGGGCTCCCCGCGCTGCTTGAGAAAGACGAACAGGGTCTGGGCTATGATCGCAACCCCGATCACGAAGAAAGCCGCGTTCATGAGAAGGGAACGGGCGGATTTGGAGACGGGGGGGTGGGGAAGCGTCTCCGCGGGCTGTTTGCGGCCCGCCTTGGAATCGAGCGCCCGGTAGCGCTCCAGGGCGTCCTTTTCGTCCAGACCGATCGCTTTGGCGACCGCGCGGATGACGCTCCGGGCGAAAAAGTCGCTGGAAAAGGAGTCCAGGTTGTCCTCCTCCAAGGCCTTGAGGTATTTCAGGTTGATCCGGGTCGCGGCGGCGATTTCCTCGAGAGAGATCCCTTTCGCTTCGCGCGCGCTCTTGAGATCCGACCCCAGGGAGGACATTCCACCGAAAATTGTATGGGAAGCCCAACACCCTGTCAACAAATGTTGCAAGCGTCTTTCCAAACGCCCCTTGACGCGCGGGCCGGTCTTTTGTTAAATAGGGTAACACCGTGGAAACAACCATCCTTCTCGACAAGTGGAAAACCGCTCCCGACGTGGACGAGATCATGGCCCATCTCCGGAAGCAGATCGAAGAGAGGCATGCCGGCGGCCGCTACGGCCGGGACGAGCTCCGCAGGGAGACGGCGCTGTGGCTGTCCGAGGTCATGGGCGGCCCGGCGCCCGGCGAATCGGCCCTTCATCACTACCTCGACACGATCGGCGAGTGGCGGATGCAGCTCCACCCCAATTTCTCCACCCATCGGGGGAGAATCGGACGCCTCTTCGTCTGGTTGAAAAAGCGCGTACTTCATCCGCCCCTGCGCTGGATCGTCGAAATCGTCGAGGTCAACGCCTGGCGGCAGGACCGGCTGAATATCTCCCTCCTGAACTTGCTGGAGGAAATGGCCCTTGAAATCGGCCGCCTCCGGGCCCGCCTCGACCGGCTGGAGCGACCCAAGATCGACGGCCCGGACAAAACATCTCCATGAAAATCGCCTTTGTCATCCATCGCTACGGCGTCGAGCTGGTCGGGGGAAGCGAGTTTCACTGCCGCCGGATCGCCGAGGAACTGTCCGCCCGCCATCAGGTCGAGGTCCTGACCACGACCGCGAGCGATTATATCACCTGGCAGGACGGGTACGCCCCGGGCCTGGAGACGGTCAACGGGGTCAAAGTCCGCCGGTTCCGAACCGAGCGGAAACGGGATCTGGCCTGGTTCAAGGACATTTCGGACCTCTGTTATTACGACAAACGCCATACCCGAGCGGACGAGCTCGAATGGGTTCGGCTGAACGGCCCGGAATCGCCGGAGCTGGTCCGGTTCATCAAGGACCATCAAGCGGAATTCGACGTCTTCATTTTTTACAGCTACCGCTACTACCAGACCTATTTCGGGCTGGCCGAGGTTCCCGGCAAGTCGATCCTGGTTCCGACCGCGGAGGAGGATCCGGCCGTCGGCCTCTCGATTTTCTCGGAGTTCTTCGCCCTGCCCGCGGGAATCCTGTTTCTGACGCCGGAGGAAGAGGACCTGGTGGGCCGGGTATCCCGGATGGGTCTTCCCCCGAGCGAGGTCATCGGGTTCGCCGTCGATGTTCCGCCGGGCCTGGATCCGGAAGGTTTCAAGGAACGCCGCGGCCTGGCCGATCCTTTCATTCTCTACATCGGCCGGGTCGACAGGAACAAGGGCTGCGACGGTCTGTTCCGCTATTTTCAGGAGTATCTCAAATGGAAGGCCCGGCCGGTCGACCTGGTCTTGGGCGGTTCGGCGGCCCTGCCCATTCCTTCCCATCCCCGGATCAAGTCGCTCGGCTTCCTGAGCGACCGGGAGAAGTTCGAGGCTCTCCAGGCCTGCCGGCTGCTCGTCATGCCGTCTCCTTACGAGAGCCTGTGCATCGTCGTCCTCGAAGCCTGGAAATCGGGCCGCTGCACTCTGGTCAACGGCCTCTGCAAGGTCCTGCGGGAGCAGACCCGGCGCAGCGGGGGAGGCCTCTATTATTACAGCTTCGCCGAATTCTGCGAAACCCTCGATTTTCTCCTCGACAACCCCGAGATCCGGGATGCGCTGGGCCGGACCGGGCGCGAATACATGGAAGAAAACTTCGAATGGGTTCACGTCGTCGGCAAGATCGAGCGCTTGATCGCCCGGACGATCCCGACGCGTTGAACGCCCTGCATCCCCGGCGTCCTCAAGCCTTCTTCACCCCCACCTCCATTTTTTGGTGACCGATGGCGGAGCGGATCCTTTCAGATCATGTTTTATCATCCCGGACGAGGGGAGGAGGCCAAACGGGCGCTTGAACGCTCATTTAGCTTGCGCAGCAGAAAAGGAAATTATTATCCCTGTTGGAACAAATTGTCGAGGCTCATAGGTATGTCGAAAAAGGACACAAAAAGGGAAATGGTGTAATAACTATGGAACAACATATCTAAACCTGACCATAAGCCGTACGCACAAATTAATAAATCAAATACACCAAAGATGCGCTTCGTCCGTCGATATCAATGAAGACTATGAAACATGATCGACCAGCAGAAAACACGGATGCCCACGGGCGAATCGAGCAGGCCTACAGGAGCGATAAACCGCGACTCCTGGCCCGTATGCGTGCCGCCGGACGCAGTCTGGAAGAGGCCGAGGATTTGGTGCATGACGTCTATACCGAAACCCTGGCTCGGTTGCCCTTGGTGGCCGACATCCGCAACTTGTCGGCCTGGATCAATTCACTGTTCACCCGGCGGCTGATCGATGCCTGGCGGCATGAGAAGGTACGTAAGGCCTGCGGCGAAACCGATGTGGCCGAAGATACCCTGCGGGAAATCATCAAAGGCGCGGGACTTGATCCCCTGGAAGCGTATGTCAGGGACTGCCTGGTGGATGCCCTCAACGATGCCCTGCGTGCCTTGCCGGCGGCCCAGCGCCGGGTAGTGGAAGCCCAGGTATTCGGCGGCCTGACCTTCCGGGAAATTGCGGAGGCCACGGGTGAGAGCATCGATACCTTGACGGCTCGCAAACGGTATGCCCTGCGCAACCTTTCCCGTGCCCTGCGGCACTGGATCGACCGATGAATGACCACAACGGGCAATGGCCTGTACTGATAATTTTACCGGGACGCACCCGGAAGGAGGCAGAAAATGTCGGATCATGAGAATGCCAACAAGCGGAGGCCGGATGATGCCGGCTTGAACGGCCCCAAGAAACCGGGAGAATCGAGCAACCGTCCCGCACGGCAACAGGGACATGGCGGTGCTTGTACTGACTGGGGCTGGTGGGAAGACCGCAGCCTGCCCCAAAAAATACTGATCGGGATCGGCTTCGGCATCCTGGGAATCGGCTTTCTCTTTCTCTGCGGCTTGATCGTGATGCTCCTGTGGAATTGGCTGATGCCGGACATCTTCGGACTGAAACGTCTGACCTACTGGCAGGCCTGGGGCTTGCTGATCCTGTGCCACATCCTCTTCAAGGGCTTTGGTTCGGGGCACAGCGGCGGCCGAAGTGACCGCAAGCGCCGCAGGCAGCTGCGGCGCTACATGCGGGAGGATCAGGCTGCTATGGAAGAAGGGCATGACAAGGATCAAAGCCCGGGATAAACGCGCCCTTGAATCCGCCTGAATGAGCCGCCTCTACGAAGCATGGCAGACGGAGCTAATCCAATTGGAGGAATGGTCATGAAAGCGATTGCATGCACGAAATACGGCCCACCGAAAATAGCTGAACAAGACAATTAAAACTAAAGGATAATAAAATGAATTCTGCTAAAAAGACCGCACGAGTTGCGGGCTTACTGTATCTGTCAAAGGTTTCGAGGTATTGCTTCCTTCTTGCCGTCGCAGGCTGTCTGCTCCTGGCGCAGCCCTTAATGGCGGCAGACGGAATCAAAGGCAATCTCGTCAATGCCAACTGGCTTGAGAAAAATCTTAAGAATGCCGATGTTCTGATACTCGACGCGTCACCCACTCAGATCTACACGGCAAAACACATTCCCGGCGCAGTCAGCGTCGACATATACACCTGGTATGGTCTCCAGGAAATGCCGGTCGCTGATATGGAAAAACTCTACCAGTCCTGAGGAGATGGACTCCATGGAGAAATGGGCA
>JALHUR010000154.1 GCA_022867325.1 Candidatus Aminicenantota bacterium
GCTGTACCAGCGGCCGTTGTTGATCATATGGGGGAAGTCGAAGAAATCCGCGGCGCAAGGCGATGGAGCGCTGAGGCGGCCCGACAGGAACAACTTGGCCTGGAAGACATAATCGATTTCGTCGTGGATATGGGGGGTCCGTTCGAAGACGATGACGGCCAGAAGGCTGGAAGCGATGAATACGAACGCGGCGGCGGCAAGGACGGGCCAGGGGGGTCTCATCGGCGTGTTTGCCATCGGCTCTTTTATAATTCAAGCCGGGCCTTAATTCAAGCCGGAAGTTTCTTCAATACCGTGATAAAGTCACAGTCAGGCCAGCTGAATCGTCAGCCCGCGGATTTTCCCCAGCGAGGAAAATCCGCTTAGTCCTCGGCTCGCTCCCGATTTGGAGACAAATCGAACCATGCCCGCTCGCCTCCGGATGGCCTCCTCCTCAGCTGGCCTGACTGCTGATGAAGCTCTCACGGAAACGGAGATGCCTGCATTCAAGCAGGACGGGATCGCCGGAGCGGGTATTTATGCTATAATTTAAATTCGAACCCGATGAGAACGATCCTCTGTGTTTGCGTCTACGCCCTGGCCGTCCTTGTCCTGGCGCCCGTGCTCCTCGTTTGCTTCGTCTTCGGGCTCAGGGAGCCGGTCGCCGCAATCGGGAAGGCGGCCCTCCGGCTCGGCCGTCTCATCCTCGGCCTCAAGGTCGATGTCGCGGGCCTGGAACGTCTCGACCCGAAGACACCCTGCATCTACATGGCCAATCATCTGAGCTTCCTCGACGGCCCGATCCTGTTCGCCGTCATCCCCCGCTCGGTCCGGGTTCTCCTCAAGAAGGAGGTCTTCCGGATCCCGGTCATCGGCCAGAGCATGCGTTTCATCGGGTTCGTCCCGGTCGACCGGAAAGGCCTCAAGGCCGGGAAGAGGAGCATCGACCGGGCCGTCCGGCTGATGGCCGATCGCGGCTATTCTTTTCTTGTCTTTCCCGAAGGGACGCGAAGCCGGGACGGCCGTATCCGGCCGTTCAAACGGGGCGGGTTTTTCCTGGCCCTGGCCGGCGGATCTCCCATCGTACCCGTCACTATCCGGGGGAGTTTCGATCTCATGCCGCGCGGACGATTCTTCGTCAAGAAGGGCACCGTCCGGATCGAGTTCCATGAACCCGTCCCGGTCGCGGGTTACCGGCCGGAGACCATGTCCGGTCTCGTGGACAGAGTCAGGGACATCATCCGATCCGAGGGAGGGGAGGATAAACGATGAACTACCTGGAGACGGTCAAGGATCTCTGTCTCATCGCCCAGGGCTTTTTCGAGACCAAACAGGAACCGTTCGAAAAAGTGGTCGAAGCCTGCGGCCGGAGCCTGCTGGCCGGGGGGAAGATCCTCCTGTTCGGGAACGGCGGGAGCGCCGCCGAGGCTCAGCACTTCGCGGCCGAGCTCGTCAACAAGTTCTACCGGGTCAGGTCCGCCCTTCCCGCCCTGGCCTTGACGACGGACGGCTCGGTTTTAACATCGATCGCCAACGACAGCTCCTATGACAGGGTTTTCAGCCGCCAGGTCGAGGCTTTGGGAACGGCCGGGGATGTCGCCATCGGTTTGTCGACGAGCGGGATCTCGGCCAACGTTTTAGAGGGGCTGCGCGCGGCCAAAGCGAAGAACATGGTGACCGTGGCCTTGACCGGGAAGGGCGGCGCCGAGATGGCCTCGCTCGCCGATCATCTTCTCGACGTCCCCTGCAAGACGACCCCCCGCATCCAGGAAGTCCATCTGTTGATCCTCCACCTCCTGGCCGAGATGCTCGAGGAGAAGTTTTCGAGCTGAGGCGGAGGGGCGGGGGACGGCCGGGCTACTTGCCGCCGTCGACAATCTCCTTGATCGCCTCGGCGCCGGCGATCCCGCTGTTGATCCAGCTGCAGGCGGCGTTTTCCAAAAGCCTCCGGAAGAACGTCCTCTGGGCCTCGATCCGGCCGGGCGTCGCCGCGAGGATGTAGGGGTTGAAGAAAGGCTGGTTCTGGGACGGGGTCAGTTGTCTCCCCGCTCCCGAGGTCTCCCCGGTTTCGAGGATGCGGAGGGCCTCTTCGGCCGAAAGCGGAACGGCCGCGGGCGAAAAGACGTCCCGGCGCAGGATGAACAGCCAACGGAGGGTCGTCCGCCTGGCGTAGGCCGCGCTCCCGCCCAGCCAATGGGGGTCGAGCAGGGCATGGGCGTCCTTCGAAGCTTTGTAGCAAAAGCCCGTCCCCCGGTCGAGGCGGCATTCCTGGAGCCGCCGGCACTCCGCGTCCCGGCAGTCCTCCTTGCGGACGATTACGTTTTCGCACTTGGAATTGTCGAGGAGGGGGGCGAGCCTGGGAAAGGCCTCGACCGCCGCGGTCGGGAGGTAAAGCTTGCGCTCGACGTTGTCCGATTGGGCCTCCCCGCCGACGATCCGGACGAAGGAGAGGTCGGTCGCGTGGAGCCGGAATCGCGGGTCTCCGAGGAGCCCGAAGAAAAGCTCGGTCTTGCCGGTTCCCTTGGGCCCGATCAGGACGAGCCCCTTCCCGCCGCAGTCGGCCGCCATGCCGCGGACGGCGTGGGCGCCCGAGAGCCGCTCCCCGATCTCGGCGACCAGTCCGAGGGCCAGGTTCCGGAGCGGTCCGTAGGCGTCGCAGTTGACGAGGACGCCCGTCTGGGTCTCGGCGTTGGTGAAGGCGCGCGGCTCGCGTCCCGCGATCCCGTCGACGGCATAGACGACGGCGTGGGGTTTGAGGTCGGCGTCCAACTGGGCCGGCGACCAGTTGTCCATCCAGAAATCGTAGAGATGGGCGACGTTGGTCCGGAGCTGAACGATCAGGCCGTTGATGTTCGCGTTCCACTCGAAGTCGCGGCCGGGGCCGAGCCGGCTTTCCGCTTCGGCGACCAAGCCATCCCGCTCGAGACGGGCGTCCTGGAAGGGAAGCGGAACTTGTGTTTCGAGCGGGACGGGTTTCCGGGCCCGGGTCAGGGCGTTGTCGAGGGCGACCCGCTTGACTTGCTTGGCCGCCTTGAGCCTGGACATGGCTTCGACGATGCGGTCCATGCCCTTCTCCAGGTTTTCCATGGACGTCGCGTAGGAGAATCGGATGTAGTCGTCGGCCCCGAAGGCGTCGCCCGGGACGAGGGCGACCCGCGCTGGTTTGAGGAGGTAGTAAGATAATCCGTAGGAGTTGCGGATCGCCATGCCGTCGCATTCCTTGTCGTAGTAGGCCGAGACGTTGGGGAATAGGTAATAGGCGCCCTGGGGCTTGAAGCAGGAGACCTCGGGAATGGTTTGAAGGCGCATCAGGCAATAATTGCGGCGCCGCTGGAATTCGGCGACCATCCGCGAGACCTCGTGTTGGGGCCCGGCCAGGGCCTCCACGCTCGCCTTTTGCGAAATCGAGCAGGCGTTGGACGTGCTGTGGCTCTGGATCTTGGCCATTCCGGCGATGACGTCGGCCGGGCCGGCCGCGTAACCGATCCGCCAGCCCGTCATCGCGTAATCCTTGGAGACGCCGTTGATCAGGATCGTCTTTTTCTTGACGGCCTCGCCCAGGGCGGCGAAGCTCGTGAACTTGAAGTCGTCGAAGACGAGGGCGGCGTAGATCTCGTCGGCGATGACGTAGATGTCCTCGTCCTTGATGACCGCGGCCAATGCCTCGAGATCGGCCCGGTTATAGGCGGCGCCGGTCGGGTTGGAGGGATTGTTGAGGATGAGGGCTTTGGTCGCGGGCGTGATGGCGGCCTTGAGCTCGGAGGCGGTCAGCCGGAAGCCGTTTTCCTCCCGGGTCGGGACGATGACCGGCTTCCCCTGGGCCAGGGCGACAACTTCGGGATAGGTCACCCAGTAGGGGGCGGGGATGATGACTTCGTCGCCTTCGTTGACGAGAGCTTGGATTAAATGGTAGAGGGAACTTTTGGCGCCGGAGGAGACGATGACCTGATTCATCTCGTAGCCGAGCCCGAAGTCCTCCTTGAGCCGGACCAGGACGGCTTTCTTGAGAGCCGGGATTCCCTCGTTCTCCGTGTACCTGGTGAAATTTTGTTCGATGGCTTTGACGCCGGCCGCCTTGACGTTGGCCGGGGTCGGAAAGTCGGGCTCGCCGACGCTCAGGTCGACGACATCGATGCCCTCGGCCTTCATGGCCATGGCCTTGGCCGAGATCTTCAGGGTTGGAGATGACCCGATTTTATTGGCCTTGTTGGAGATCATGGCAGCCTGTCCGGTCGAAGCCCGGGCCCTCAGCCGGCCTTCTCGTCTTTCTTGGCCGCGGGCGTGAGCTTGTCTTTGAGGAACTTCTGGAAGTCGATCCCGGTCAGGGTCTTGACGACCTCGGGAATTTGGGCCAGGATCTCGCCGACCTGGGCCGTCAGCTTGGTCGTGCCCAATTCCTTGTCGCTGCCGATGATGACGATCTTATCGACCTTGGACAAGGGTTCGGCGATGGACTTGGCGAGCTGGGGCAGGACCTGGAGGTACATTTCGAGCAGGGCCGCCTCGTTGTACTTCTCCCAGGCCTTGGCCTTGTGGACCATGGTTTCGGCCTCTGCGAGCCCCTTCTGGCGGATCTTGTCGGCCTCGATGCCGGCCTCCAGGCGCAGGGCTTCGGCCTTGCCGCGGGCCTCGGCCTGAATCCGGAACTCTTCGGATTCGGCCTCGGCCCGGACCTGGTACTTGCGGGCGTCGGCCGTCCGGATGACGCCCGACTCGAGCTCCTTCTCCCTGCGGGTGATCTCGAGGCTTTCGATCTGGATGGCGTGTTCTTTTTCGATGATCCGGACCTTGGCCTCTTCTTTCTTGATTTCCTGGTTGATCCGGTGACGCTCGATTTCGTAAGAGAAGTCGGCGTGGGCCTTCTTTTGGTTGACGGCGGCTTGGGACTCGGCCTTCTTGGCCTCGTTCTCCCACTGGGCGTTGGCGATCAGGGCCTCGGATTGGAGGCGGGCGACCTCGGCCTCTTTGCGGGCCTGGCTCGAACGGATGATGGCGTCCCTCTCCGTCTCGGCCTCGGCGACGGCCGCGTCGCGCTTGGCCGCCGAGATGAGGGGCCGGGCCAGCGAATCGATGTAACCCTGGGTGTCGCTGATGCCCATCAGAGAGAAGGAGATGAGGGTCAGGCCCATCCGGGACAGGTCGTGAAGGGCGGCCTGGGAGACACGGTTCGAGAATTCCTGACGTCCGCGGTAGATATCCTCGACGGTCATCGTTCCGATGACCTCGCGCATTTTGCCTTCAAGGATCGACAAGGAGACGTGGCGGATGCCGTCTTTGCCCAGCCCGAGGAACTGCTCGGCGGCGAGACGGACGGCCTGGTCCGAGGAGTCGACCTTAATTTGGGCGACGCCCTCGGCCATGACCGGGACGCCCCCGTGAGTCAAAACGTCGGGCGTCTTGACCGAGATGGGGATGACTTCCATGGGCAGGATGTGGACGGTCTCGAAGAAAGGCCAGACAAAGGTTCCCCCACCCAGCCGGTACCTATAGCCGACCTTGCGCCTGGCGCCGTCCGGCCCGACGACCGTTCGTTTCCGTCCGCCCGAGACGATCAGGACCTCGTTAGGGCCGACCTTCCGGTATTGTTTGGACATGACGATGGCGATCAGGATTAAGACGGCGAGTATGATTCCGGCGATGATAAGCTTGGATACGATGGTCATGACTACCTCCTAAACGCGTCTCCCCGGGTCGAGAAGAAGCCTAATCTATTCCAAATCAACCTCAATCGTCAAGCGACAGCCCTCAGCCCTGTCCGTAGGCCATGAACAGGATGCTTTTTTTCTTGAGGGCCTCCTGCTGGACCTGGATGAGCTTGGCGATCCCGTCGTCGGCCAGCTTGAGAAGGCTTCCCAGCTCCTTGCGGGTGAAAGGGTTCCGCTCGGCCCCGGCCTGGATCTCGACGAGCTGGCCCCGGTCCGTCTCGACGACGTTCATATCCAGGTCCGCCCGGGAATCCTCGCCGTAGTCCATGTCGAGCAGGGTTTGGCCGGCGACGATCCCGATGCTGACCCCCGCGACCAGGTGGCGAAGAGGCATCTGGTCGATGAGCTTGTCGTCCATCATCCGCTTGAGGGCCAGGGCCAGGGCGACACAGCCGGCCGTGACCGAGGCCATCCGGGTCCCGCCGTCGGCCTGGATGACGTCGCAATCGACGATGATCGTCCGTTCCCCCAGGACGGAGAGCTCCGTGACCGACCTCAGGACACGCCCGATCAGGCGTTGGATCTCCTGACTGCGCCCCGAAAGACGCCCCTGGTTGCGCTCCCTTTGGGTCCGCCTCTCGGTCGAACGGGGGAGCATGGAATACTCGGCCGTGACCCAGCCCTGTCCGGTGCCCTTGAGGAAGGGCGGGACCCTGTCGTCGACCGAAGCGGCGGCGACAACCCTCGTTTTCCCGACCTCGATGAAGGCCGAGCCCTCGGCGAAGTCGAGGTAGTCCGTTTTAATCCGGAGAGGCCGGAGTTAGTCGTCGGCGCGGTTGTTGAGTCTCATAAGCGTCCTTTCTTAGCCCCGTCAAGGGGCTCCGGCCGGCCTCGACTTCCAGCGATTGTGGAACCAGAGCCACAGGTCCGGCCGCTCGCGAATCTCGCCCTCGATAATCTTAGTGCAGGTCCGGGTAATTTTCAACACGTCCCTGTCGAAGACTCCCTCGGGGCGGATCCGGACCGGCGGATGGATCTTTAACCGGTAGCCGCGAGGCGGGGCGGGCGTGCAGAAGACGGGGAGGATCGGGGCGCGGGTTCTGAGATGGAAGGCGGCCAGGGAGGGGGTCGTGGCGGCGGCTTTGCCGAAGAAGTCGACGAAAACGGCCTGGCTGCGGAGGACGTTCTGGTCGATCAGAATGGCCACGATCTCGTTCCGGCGCAGGGCCTGGAGGATGGGCCGCGACGCCCGGCCTTTATAGATGACTTCGGCGCCGAGCTCGATCCGAACGCCGGCCAGCTCCTTCTCCAGGAGCGCGTTGTCGAGGGCGCGGGCCACCACGTTAAGCCGTCCCAGCCGAGAGATCGGAACCGATCCGACCTCCCAATTTCCGAAATGGGCCGTGAACAGGAGAACCCCTCTTCCCTCCCGGAGGGCGGCTTCGAGATGCTCGGCGCCCTCGACCGAGACACGTTTGGCGACTTCGTCGGGTCCTTGTCCGGCCAGCTTGAAGATGTCGAACAGGGTCGCGCCGAAATGACGGAAGGAAGCGCGGGCGATCCGGTCGCGTTCCCGGTCGGCTAAACCCCGGCCGAAAGCCGTCCGGAGGTTGTCTTTGGCCAGCCGGCGATGCCGGGTGTCCAGGCCATAGGCCAGCAGGCCGAGGCCGCGGCCCAAGGCCAGGCAGAACGGTCTGGGCAGGGCGTGAAGCAGGCCCCTCAGGGCTTTGAAGGTCCAATACTCGAGCGGGCTTCGTTTTCGGGCCATGGTTCAAATATCGGGAAAATAGGGCTTCAGGGCCGTCCTGACCCTCTCGAAAAAGGCGTCCTCGAGCTCGATCTTGATCTTGAGAGCGAAGACGGGAAAGCCGGCCTGGAGCTCGCCCGGCGGACCGAACTTGACGGCGTCCTTTTCGGTCGTGACGGCCGACTCCACCCCGGACTCCCGGAAGGCCGCCAGAAGTTTCTTTCGGGCCGGCTGAGGATAGGGGAAGTGGTCGGGAAAGGCGAAGCGGCCCAGGATATGAGCCCCGGAGTCCTCCAGAAGCTTGAAAAACCGCTCGGGCTTGGCGATTCCGCAGAAGGCCATGACCTTTTTCCCTTTCAACCGATCCCCCGGCCCGGCTTCCTTTCCGTCCGGGCCCACGAACCCGTCGAGACGGACTCGGTAAGGCAAGACCTTCTCCGGTATTAAAGACTTTTCAACCCTCCCGGCCCGAGGACCGTTCCTGACCAGTATCAGATCGGCCCTTTTCAGGGAGGACAGGGGTTCCCGGAGGGCCGGGATCTCGGACGGGTTGATCAGGACTATATCCAGGTCGCGGCGCAGGCGGCGGTGCTGGAAGCCGTCGTCGAGGACGGCGACCTGGAAACCCATCTCCCGGGCTTTCCGGCAGGAATCAATCCGCCGCTTTCCTACAAAGACACCCGCTCCGGGGAGCTTTCGGGCGACCAGGGCGGGTTCGTCCCCGGCCTCGCGCCAGCCCGCAAGAGGTCCTTCGCCGGCCGATACGACCCCCCCGGATCGCTCCCAGCGGCCCTTATACCCCCTTGAAATCAGGGCGGGCCTCAGGCCGAGGCCGAGCAGCCAGGACAGAATCTCGATGGACAGGGGTGTTTTCTCCGTTCCCCCGAACGAGATGTTTCCGACGCTGATGACGGGGATAGGGGACCGGGCGGACCGCTTGATTCCCCAGGCATAGAGCCTATTTTTGATCCGGCAGCCGGTTTGATGGAGGAAGGAGAATAGACCCCGAAAAACGACCATTCAGACAGAACTAGACATCAATCCCCTCCCTGATTCAACCGCCCCCGGCCCTTTACTTCCCCGGCGTATTTGCCTATAATACTCCGGTAATTTTTCATTGGAGGAGGAACTATGAGGACAAAGGCCATTATCGTGCTACTCGCTCTCGGGATAGCGCTCAGTCTCGTTTCTTGCCAGAAAAAGGCCAAAGTCGAGGGCGTCGATCTGGCCGTCACCTTAGGCAATCAGCCCCTGACCGACAACCTGATGACGAGCGTCAGCTACGCCTGGAAAACGTCCGCGGGCTTTGTCAAGATGTCCCAGGACTTCAAGGTCTTCGTCCACTTCTGGCACAACAACAACCTTCTGGTCCAGGATGATTATGCGCCCGAGGTCCCGACGACCAAATGGGAGCCCGGGAAAGAATACACGACAACCCGGAGGATCTATATCCCCAAATTCATCGACGAATTCGACCCCCAGTTCAAAGGCCAGGAAACCCTGGTCCTGGCTGTCGGCCTCTATAATCCCTATGACCGGACCGGCAAGTCCGAGCTCGAGGTCTACCGCAAGAAGCTCAGCGTCCTCCCTCCCCCCGTCGATACGCCCGAGATCATCTTCGAAGACGGCTGGTTCGACAAAGAGACCAACCCCGAGTCCGCCCTCAAGGAGTGGCGCTGGACCGGCAAAGAAGCTAAATGCCTGATCGACAACCCGCGCCGCGACGCCCTTCTTGTCATCCAGGGCGGCGTCAATAACGAGGCCGCTCCCGGCCAGAAGGTCATCTTCAAGATCAACGACACGATCCTGGACGAGTTCATTCCCTCCGAGAGCTCCTTTGACAAGACTTACCCGATTAAAAAGGAGATGCTCGGGGACAAGGACGACTTCGTCCTGACCATCGGCACCGATAAGACTTTCGTCCCCGCCAAGGTCTTTCCCCAGGTGAGCGACCAGAGGGAATTGGGCGCCCAGATTTCCCTCATCTATTTCCGCTGAGCGTCCTCTTTGCCGACTCGGGCGATATAATCGTCGAGCTCTTTCTTGACGGTGTTTTCGTCCTCCCGGGCCTTCCCCAGTTTGTCGAAAGTCAGGGCGATTTCCTGTTGGATCGAGTCCCGGGATGTCATATCGTCCATGCTGTAGAATTCTTGCCAAAGGGCGGCCATTTTCAACTCTAAGAGGTCGGCGTATTCCTTGGCTTGGGCGTACCTGGCCTCGAGGCTGACCCGGTAGCCGTCCGTCATTTGCCGAGTCTCGCCCGATTCCGCGGACTGGGACATGGCCTCCGGGTTGGGTTCTCCTTCCGAAGGCTGTTCCGCTTCGGGGACGGGCTGGCTCTCCGTTGTGGCCGGCGGCGGAGGCGGCGGCGTCTCAATCCCGGCCTTCTTCTTGGTCTTGCCGAGGTCGGCGTTCGTGATCAGGATGGCCTGTTTTCCCTTAAGACTGTCGCGGCGCTCCTTTTCCTTCTTGGAGAGCTCGGCCAGGCTTTGAGCGGACAGGATGGAGACCAGAAACAGGGGAAGAACCACAAAGAAAAGCGCCTTTTTCATTCCTATCGCTTCTACAGGAATTATAAGTCTGGGCCGCGTCTTTGTCAATCCGCCCGTCACCAATCCAAAACATTAATTCGGGGGACACATCACTTAATTCCCGAATTAAGTGATGTGTCCCCCGAATTCTCATGGGTTCGGATTGAGACGGACCGGCCGTCGGTCGTGATTTCGACGGCGCCGTCGCGATCGGTCCGGAACAGGCGTATGCCGGCGTTTTCATACCTGGCCAGGACGTCTTTATCGGGCAGCCCGTAGCGGTTGCCGCTTCCCACTGAAAGGACGGCGATCCTCGGCCCGACCGCCTTCAGAAAAAGCGGAGAGCTCGATGTTCGGCTTCCATGGTGGGGGACTTTAAGGACCAGGCCGGCCGGGTCCGGAACGGCCTTGACGATGGCCTCTTCGGCCGCCGCTCCGATATCCGCGGCCAGCAGGATGGAGAATCCGTCCAGCTTGATCCCAAGGACCATGGACAGGTCGTTGTCGGCCGGGCCTTCCTCCGGCAGAGGTGCCGCCGGATGAAGGACCTCGACCAGGACCTTTCCTTCGCGGAGCGTCTCTCCCCTGAGCCAAGCGGTCTGAACGGTCCCGGGCCGGAGAAGCCGCTTGAGCTCCCGGTAGGCAAGGTCCCCGGCCGGTCGGTAGGTTTCATGGAACTCCCCGACCTTGAAGTTGCGGGCCACGGCCTTGAGTCCGTTCAAATGATCGGGATGGGAATGGGTCAGGACGAGATGGTCGAGCCTCTTGATCCCCTTCCTCCACAGGAAGGGCGAAACGACGCGTTCGCCGATGTCGAACTTGTCCCCCGGGACGCCGCCGCCGTCCACGAGCATCTTCCGTCGGCCCGGGAATTCGACCAGGATGGAGTCGCCCTGGCCGACGTCGAGGACCGTGATCCGGAGCCCGGGCGAGGAGGCCGGCGGGAACGGATAAGTGACGATGAGGATGAAGACGGCGGAGAACCCGGCCAGGATCGCGACCTTGGCTTTCTTGTTTTTAAGGGGCCGGAGGAAAGCCAGGAGCAGGAGGTAGTAGGCGATGATGAGGATGGGATGGGGGGCGGGAATGCGGTAGGACATGATCCGGACCGGGTCGAGAAGGCCGGCGATCCAGACGAATCCCTTCAAGCCGAACCGGAGGACGGCGGCCAGCCATCCGGCCAAAGCGCTCGAGACGAAAGCCGCCGGAAAAAAGATGTAGCCGCCTGCCATCAGGAGGGCAACCAGGGGAATGGCGGGGAGGTTGAGGAGAAAGGAAGAGAAGGTGACCCGGTTGAAGGTGGCGGCAAGCACGGGAAGGACTCCGAGTTGGGCGGCCGTCGTCAGGGCCGTCATCTCCCCGATCTTGAACGGGAGGCGGGGCATCCTTTTGAGAAGGGGCGCGTAGAAGAGAAGAATGCCCAGGGTGGCGAGATAGGTCAGTTGGAATCCGGCGTCGAAGATCTGGAAGGGATTCAAGAAGAGGATGGCCAGGGCGCTGGCCGCGATCGTATTGAGGAGGTGGACGTCCTTCCAGAGAAGTTTTCCGGCGAAAAAAGCGACGGCCATGACCGTGGCCCTGACGACCGAGGCGTTTCCCTCGACGAGGAGGGCATAGCCGGCCAGGACGAAGGTCAGGATCAGGTAGGAGGGACGAGTTCCAATCCTTGCCAGGCGAAGCAGAAAAAAGAGCAGGGCGGCGATGATCCCGATATGGGCGCCCGAGATGGCCAGGAGATGGTAGAGCCCGGAGCGCTGCAGGACGAGGTTGACCGACTCGTCGAGCCGTCCCCGCTCGCCGATGAGAAGAGCCTCGAGAACGCCCCCTTCGGTCGAGAGGCCGGGAGGGGGGCCCTGGCCGAAATGGGCTTCGATCTTGCGTTGGAGGGCCTGCCGGGCCGAAGAGATGGGGCCGAGGACAAAGGCCCAAGGTCCCGTCCCGATCTTCTTGACGAGAAGAGGGCTCTTGCTGGTGGCCGTGGCGTGGATCTTCCTGTTGCGGAGGACTTGGAGGTAGGGCGGAGGCGCGAAGTTCCGGTCCGAGACCGACGTCCCGATCCGGGCCGAAACCATAATGCGATCCCCGGTCCTGAGCGGCGAAAGAGGGTTCTCGGCCGAGAAAGGAACAGTCACCCTCAGGTTACCGCTGACGGCCGACGTCACCGTTCCGGTCGCGACCGCGTCGACCTTGAGGTAGAGCGTGTCCTTATCCGCGCCCCGTCCCGGCGATTGGGTCAGGGTTCCGTAGAAATCGACGAAGGAGTCGAGACGCAAACAATGAAGGCCGTTCTCCTTATAGTTCCGGTCCTGCTGGGTGAAGATAAGTCCGCCCAGGAGAAGCGATACGGCCAGGATCGTTCCGAAACAGGCCTTCTCTTTTTTCCGCCATGAGAAGAGCCAGGCCGCGGTCAAGGAAGCGGCCAGGGGGCCGGCCCAGGCGGGGACGGGAAGGGAGAGGTGCGAGGCCGTCACGATTCCCAGAACGAACGCCGCCGCGATGAAAAGAAGGGGGAAAGCCATGCCTTAGGAGCCGATTTTAGGGGGAGCGGGCTCGCCCCCGCGCTGGAGTTCGAGGCCGTCGAGGACGAGATGGCAGAGGAGCTTGATGGCCAGGGGCAGGCTCCGTTCGTCGGGATTGAACGAAGGGCTGTGCAGCGGGGCCATGCTCGCAAGTCTCGGGTTCCGGACGCCGAGCAGAAAGTAGAAACCGGGAGCTTTCTGTGTGTAGAAGCCGAAATCGTCCGAGATGGTTTGGGGGGCGAGCGGAATGACGTTATCCTTGCCCTGGAGATCGGCCAGGGTCGGGAGGAGGCGTCGGACGAGGTCGGCGAGGTTGACGACGGGAGGAGTCACCGGTTTGTAGTCGATCGTATAATCCCCGCCGAAGGGGGTCACAACGCCCTTGACGATGCTCTCGATGAGACGGGGCATCCGGCGCCGGTTGGCCTCGCTCAGGGTCCGGACCGTGCCTTCCAGCATGACTTTGTCGGCGATCATGCCGGCGCTCGTCCCCCCCTCGATCATCCCGACCGTAAGGACGATTGGGTCCTGGGGATCGGTCGTGCGGCTCGAGATGGCCTGGAGAGCGACGACGACTTGGGCGGCCAGCACGATCGCGTCGATCCCTTCGTAAGGACGGGCGCCGTGGGCCGCCCGCCCCTTGACGGCGACTTGGAACCAGTCGGCGCCGGCCAGGATCGGTCCGCTCGAGACGAAAACTTGTCCCATCGGTTCGGGCCAGACATGGAAGCCGAAGACGGCCCTGACGGCCGGGTTGTCGAGAACGCCGTCGGCGATCATGGCCGCCGCTCCGGATTCCCCGCCGTCCGCGCTTCCCTCGGCGGCCGGTTGAAAGATGAACTTGACGTTCCCCGGGATGAGGTCCTTGAGGCCGGCCAGGACCATGGCCGTGCCCAGGACGGCCGAAGTGTGGATGTCGTGGCCGCAGGCGTGCATAATCCCGGGATTCAGGGACTTGTAGGGGAGGTCGTTGGCTTCCTGGACCGCGAGGGCGTCCATGTCGGCCCGCAGGGCGAACGTGCTTCCGTGCTCGCGGCCCCGGAGAAGGCCGACCACTCCCGTTTTGGCGACGCCGGTCTTGACTTCAAGAC
>JALHUR010000155.1 GCA_022867325.1 Candidatus Aminicenantota bacterium
CTGAGCTGGAGGGAGGTCTTGGATAAAGGGGCCCAGCGAAGCCGGACGAAGGGGAAGGAGGACGAATTCGAAAAACTGGCCGCTCAGGCCAAGCCCCAGGACGAGGCGTTCATCATTTATACGTCGGGGACGACCGGGATTCCCAAGGGCGTCGTCCTGACCCATGGCAATTTCCTGAGCAACGTCATGACCTGCGTCCCGCTCGTCAATTTCACTTGCCGGGACACCGTCCTGTCTTTCCTGCCGCTCTCCCACGTCCTGGAGCGGATGGTCATGTTCTGCTACACCTACGTGGGCGCGACGATCGCCTTCGCCGAGAGCGTTGAGGCGGTCGCCCAGAACCTGCTCGAGATCAGGCCCCAGATCATGGTCAGCGTCCCCCGCGTCTTCGAGAAGATCTACGCCAGGGTTATGGACCAAGTCCTGGCCGGGTCCGGGCTCAAGCGGAAGATCTTCTTTTGGGCCCTCAAGGTCGGGAAGGACTGGGGCCGGCGCCGGCTGGACAAAGAGCCGATCCCGGCTTTCCTGGAGAGGAAGCGGAAGCTCGCCCACAAGCTCGTCTTCTCCAAGATCATCGCCAAGACGGGCGGCCGGGTCCGGTTCTTCCTCTCGGGCGGGGCGCCGCTCTCCAAGGACATCGCCGAGTTTTTCTACGCCATAGGATTGATCATCCTCGAGGGCTACGGCCTAACCGAGACCTCGCCGGTCATCTCCCTCAACACCTTCGCCGACCTCAGGTTCGGCGCGGTCGGGAAGCCCATCCCCGGCGTCGAGGCCAGGATCGCCCAGGACGGCGAGATCATGACCCGGGGTCCCCACGTCATGAAGAGCTACTACAAGATGCCGGCCGCGACCCGGGAGGTCATGGTCAAGGGCGGTTGGTTCAAGACGGGCGACATCGGCCACATCGACAAGGACGGATTCCTGATCATCACGGACCGCAAGAAGGACCTCATCATCACCTCGGGCGGCAAAAACATCGCGCCCCAGCCGATCGAGAACGTCCTCAAGACCATCCCCTACATCTCGAGCGCCGTCGTCGTCGGCGACCGGAAGAAGTACGTCGCGGCCCTGATCGTTCCCAACTTCGAGAAGCTCGAAGCCTGGGCCAGGAAAAACGGTATGTCATTCTCCAGCCGGGCTGAGCTCGTCCGGGACGAGCGGGTCGTCTCCTTCCTCCGGGCCGAGGTAGACAAATCGACGCCGGGCCTCGCCTCCTACGAGCGGATCAAGCAGGTCGCGCTTCTCGACCGCGAATTCGAGATCGAGGCCGACGAGATCACGCCGACCCTTAAAGTCAAACGGAACAACATCGAACGGAAATACAAGGACCTTATCGCCTCCCTCTACAAGGACAAGGACGACAACGGATAAGGGGGTTAGTCCGGCTTCTTGGTCCAGAGCAGGATCCGGCCGCAGGCCTCGCACAGGATAAGGGCGCTTCCGGCAGTGAGCTCCTCGAGGACCTGGGGGCGGATCCGCATGTGACAGAGCGAGCAGAAGTCCCCCTTGACCGGCGATAGGACGATCCCGGCCCGCTTGTGGAAGATGGCCTGGTAGTGGTCCAGCGCCTCGCCGGGAACTGTCCGGAGATGGGCTTCCCGCTCGGCCCGGACCCGTTCCAGGCGCCCTTCCAGGGCGGCCTTGCGGACGAGGAAAACCTCCTTCTCCTTCTTGAAAACGCCCTCGGCTTGGCGGCAGGTCTCGGTGGCGGCCCTGATATCCCCCTCGATATCGTCCGCGGCCAGCATTTCGCAGATGATCGATTCCTCGATGGCGTCGACCTTGGCCTTGGCGTTGTCGATTTCGTGGAGGAGGGCCGTGTACTCCTTGTTGGTCTTGATGTCGTTGAGTTGAACCTTGTATTTCGAGATGTGGGACTTGATGTCCTTGACCTGACCCTCGAAGTCGCGGCGCTTCTTCTGGTTCTGGGCGAGCCGATCCTTGGCCTGAGCGAGATCCTGGGAGCTTTTTTCGATCTTGGCGTCGATGGCGGCGACCTTGGCCGGGATCGTATCGAGGAAGGCGGAGAGGTGCTTGAGCTTGGTGTCCAAGCGCTGGAGCGCGATCAACTGGTTGAAATCAACGTCCACATCATCCTCAGTCTCGACTGGGCCTACCAGGATTCGAACCTGGGACCTGCCGGTTATGAGCCGGTAGCTCTACCGCTGAGCTATAGGCCCTCGGCCCATGTTTATACCAGATATGGGGCGGAGAGTCAAACCCTCTACCCCAGGCCATCAGGCCGCGGTTGTAAGGGTTGACCCTGAGGCTTGGCGAACGGGTCAACGAACTTAGAGCGAAATTCAGAGCGAGGGGGAATTCCAGGGACACATAATTTAATTCTGCGAATTAAGTTATGTGTCCCTGGAATTTGTCTCAGTAGTTGTTGGTGAAGGAGCGGAGACGCTTGGAGCGGCTGGGATGTTTGAGCTTACGGAGGGCCTTGGCCTCGATCTGGCGGATCCGTTCCCGGGTGACCTTGAACTGCTGGCCGACCTCCTCCAGGGTGTGCTCGTTCCCGTCGCCGAGCCCGAACCGCATCTTGAGAACCTTGGCCTCGCGCTCGGTCAGGCTTTTGAGGGCCTCCTCGATCTGCTCCCGGAGGTTGATGTAGATGACCGTGTCGGGCGGGGAGGGGATGAGCTTGTCCTCGATGAAGTCGCCCAGGTGGGAGTCC
This sequence comes from Candidatus Aminicenantota bacterium, assembly GCA_022867325.1. GTDB lineage: Bacteria > Acidobacteriota > Aminicenantia > Aminicenantales > JAFGBC01 > JAFGBC01. The sequence continues at coordinate 2,681 of JALHUR010000155.1, forward strand.
TCCTCCTCGCCGATCGGGGTCTCGAGCGAGATCGGCTCCTGGGCGATCTTGATGATCTTGCGGACCTTGCTGACCGGCAGGTCCATTTTTTGGGCGATCTCCTCGCTCGACGGCTCCTTGCCCATCTCCTGGACGAGGCTGCGCGAGACGCGGATGAGCTTGTTGATGGTCTCGATCATGTGGACGGGGATCCGGATCGTCCGGGCCTGGTCGGCAATGGCCCGGGTGATGGCCTGGCGGATCCGTTCCCGGGTGACCTTGAACTGCTGGCCGACCTCCTCCAGGGTGTGC
>JALHUR010000156.1 GCA_022867325.1 Candidatus Aminicenantota bacterium
GAAATGATGTCGAACGCGCGCTGGTTATAGTCCCTGACATGATCGGCCGAGTAGATAAAAGTCAGAGGCTTACCGTCGACGACTGCCCACAGGCTCGCGGGCACGATGCTCCAGAAGTCCGAGATCATTTTGGTGAGGATGGATCGTCCGCGGGAAGTTCTGAGGTCCGGTTTCCCCCCGTATTGAATCCCGAGAGAGGCCGTATCCAGAAACAGGCCGAAGCGGGGCGGCTGGACTCCCTCGGCGGCAAGCTGAAGGGCGGCCGCGACGAGGTTTCGGAGACCCGGCTTGCTCCAGACGACGTTGTGGTGGTCTCCCCAATAGACCGGCAGGATGACGTCGACGTTGGCGGCCCTCATGTCCAGGAGCTCCCGCCGGCACCAGGCCGGATCCGCGTAGGTATAGTTATTGATAACGTCGCCGGGCGGATGATGGGTCATCGCGTCCGATCCGTCCGGATTCTTGAAATGGGCCCCGCTGGCGGCGTCGTACCAATAAAAAAAGTAGGCGCAGGCGATCTTGCTGTCCGAAGTCCATCCGGCCCCGGCCCGGCCCGTCGGACGGAGATTTCCGGAGAAGGCCGAAAGCGTAAGCCCGGCCACGACGGTCGCCGCCCACGGTTTAATTCTCATCAGGATCACAATCTCGATTCCATTATGCCAGAGTTGCGCACTCCCGGCAACACGGGAACGGTTGCGTGCGGAAGGCGGCCCGCAGGAGGGAAGGGAAAAAAGGCCGCGTCGGGAACCGTCAGGTGCCCGTGTCGGCTTTAGCGCCGCGGGGATAGATGATCCAGGATCCGCTCCAGTTGACGAGATCCTCGTCGAAGTCTGATACGGCCGTGACCGTGTAGATCCCGGCCTCCAAATTATCCGGATCATACGTCGTATAGAGGGGCCCTTCTTCATGGTCCCGGCCAAAGGAGGAAACGAGGAAATCGTCCCCGCCGCAATCTTCAGGCGGGATACCCGATAACCCATTGGGTACCGCGGTCGCGCCGACGTAGACGTTGAACGGGGTCCCCCAAGAATCGGAAGTGGGAAATCCCTTGAGCCGGTAGGGATAGATGGCTTGGACGAATTCTCCCGAAACTACGAGGGCGCCTTCCTGGGTGATGTTACCCCAATCCCCATGGTCGACTACGTAATCGGAGCAGCCCGTTACCAAAAGCATGATATTGCCCATGCAACTCTTCTGTTTCGACTTTTGGATGGCAACCATGACGTTGGGAATGAGCAGGGAGGATAAAATCCCGATAATGGCCACGACGAGAAGAAGCTCGATGAGGGTAAAACCTTTTTGACTTTTTCTCATAGGCGGTTTTCCTGGTTTGTTTCGATTCAATGATTCTGCAAAAATCGTACCAAAGAAACAAATGATTAAGCGATTGATATTAAAAGAATAATAAAGTATGAAGATTGAAAAATTCGGGCTAGTTTGACATTTTTTGTCAAATCGCTTTGACAAAAGTTGCTTCTTCCCTGAAGCTCCACGGACTAACGTCCGTGGAATCCCGCGAAGGGGATTGACTTCCCCGAGCCTGAGATATATACAAATTTCCGTGCCGGAAAAAATCGCCCTCCTCTTCAACCCGGGCGCCCGACAAGGCCGCGCCGCGAAAAGATTGGCCCGCCTCGAGCGCGCTTTTCGTCGTTATGACGTCCCTTACGACCTGTTTGTCAGCCAAGACGAAGGGCACCTCCTCCGGCTGGCCGCCGAGCTCCCCGAACGGTATTCGAAGCTGGCCGCGGCCGGCGGCGACACGACCTTTCTTCTCATCGTCAACGAATGGCTGAGGCGGGAGATTTCGGTGCCGTTGGCCGTCATCGGCCTCGGCTCCTGCAACGATGTGGCGCGCGAGCTCGGAAACAAGGATCTCGAGGAGGCCGTCAGCCGCATCCGCGACGGGACTGTCCGGAGCTGGGACGCGGGACGGGTCGAAACGGATGGGTGCGTCTTGGGTCACTTCCTTGGACAAGTCCAGGCCGGGGTGGGCGTCCTCCTCAACCATTACGTGGAAGCCCGCAAGGCGCGCCGGAGCTTCCTGGGCCGCCGCCAGACTCTCGCCGGCGCCGTCGGCCTGATCCGGAGTTACTCTTCCCCGGACCTCCCGCTGCGCCTGACCGTCCGCGCTGCCGGGGAGGAGCTCCGGGGGAATTGTCTTTTGGCCTTGATCGGCAATATCGGCTTTACGGCGGCCGGATTCCGCGCCATCCCCCAAGCCCGGCCCGACGACGGAGCGCTCGACCTCCTCGTCATCCGGCCCTGCTCCCTTCCTCGCTTTATCCGGCTTTTCGCCCTGGCCCGCAGCGGCCGGCACATCGGGAAGCCCGCCGTCGAAACCCTGAGGTCTCCGGTCTTCGAAATCGTCTCTCAAACGCCCATCGAGGTCCAGGCCGACGGCCAAACTCTCTCGGCCCCGGACGGCCGCCGCGCCTTCGACCGCCTGACCGTCAGGGTTCTGCCCGGCGCCCTGCGGATGATCGTTTAATCCTACTCGACGGGGTGCAGCCTCTTGGCGAACCAGGGCCTCAAGGCCTTCATACGTTCCCTCTGCCGGGCGGGCGCCCGGCGCGTACAGGCGGCGTATTCGGGACTTCCCTCGGGCGCGCCCCAGCGGATTTCGATGCCGTCGTTGGGGTTGTAAGCCGTCTCGAAGGCCTCCCGCCTGTTCAGGATCTCCTCCAGCGTCAGGACGCGCTCGGTCCCGTCCGATCCGGAATAACGGATGGCCATTTCGCGGGTCAGCGTCTTGTGAAGAGCCCGGAGCTCGTCCAGGATCCGTTCCGGATCCTTCGCCCGGGGCCGGCGGAAGCGGTCCGGCGTCCTCCGGAATCGGTCCATGAAGCCGAGGACGGCGTCCATGGCGATCAAGAGCCGCATGTCCCTGTTGGGAGTCGCGAAATCTTCCCAAGGCCCGACGGTCAGGAAAACGGCCGGACCCGTCGACGGCATCGGGATGACGGTCCCCGGGTAGGCCTTTATGTACTCTTCGCCGTTGGCGACGGAAGTGACCCGGACTAAAAGCTGTTCATGGAGGGCCGTCAGCAGGTCGCGAAGGGCGCCGGCCGGATCGAGGGGCTCGGGATTGATGAGACGGTCCATCCGGTCGGAGAAAAGCTCGCTCTCCATCCCCTTTTGTTCGAGCGAGAACAGGGCGGCGCCGCTCCCGGCGATCTCGTCGTTCCGGAGCGGGCGCGGCCGGCCGGCCTCGAGGACGATCGGCCGGAAGGCTTTGAATCCCGGACCCCCGACGACGCCCGAAGCCGCAAACAGAAAGTTGCCCCTCCAGAAACGTTTGAGGCCGACGGTGCCGTCGGGCTGGGCGTCGACGGCCAGCAGGCCGCCCGGCCGGTCGGGAGTTTGGTCCAGCCAGCGGACGAGCACAAGCGTGTGGCCGTAGGGATCGGCGAAAACGACCCCGGGACGCAGGCTGGAGCGATCGAGGGCGACCGGATAGAGGTCGGTCTCGTCGTCATCCAGGGCCGTCCGTCCGCTGGCCGAGTGGATGGCGTTCATTATCCGGCCCAGGAACGACCGGAAGGCGCGGACGCCGCCGGTCGAGGACGGCCCATCCAGGTTCGAGATCCAACGGTCGCAGGCCGGCGGCCGGCGCAAAGTCCCCCGCGAGCATTCGTGGAATCCGAACGGAAGCCCGAGCTTCCAGGCGAAATAGGCCCGGAGAAAAAAAGGGTTGTCGGCGCAATCCGGGCGCAGCAGCAGGGGATCGCGGGCGTCGGAATCGTCCTCGCCCAGACCCAGATGATCGTGGAGGACGTTCCGGGCCGGATCGCGGAGGACGTCGTGGAGGGCTTTCCAGGAAGACCTCTCGTCGCCGTCGTGGAATAGGGCGTCGATCCAGGCCGCGTATAGGGCCTCCGTTTCTCCATCCCATCCCCGCTCGACCGGCCAGACGCTCCGCCCTCCCGACGCCCTTCGGTCGGACAGAGGAACCGAAAGAGACCGGCTCGCCACGGTTTTTCCGCGGCTCGATAAGGAGACCGTGTAAGCGCCGGGACGGTTGATCTTGAACTCGGCCGACCACCAATACGGAGGACCTCCGCCGTTCCTCGGTTTCGAACCGGGCAGGACGAATCCGGGACCTCGCAGCTCCCAGGCGGCCTCGGGAAGCGGCGTTTCGGCGGCGGCCAGGACGCGGACGAAGCCATCCAGGCCGATGACCCGCGGAGAGACGAGGACGGCGCAGGAATCGGCCGGGGCCGCCGTCGCGACCGAAATCCCGGCCGCGAGCAGGACGACTCCTGCCCCTAAAAAGGGGCGCCGCCATCGGGCTTTGGCTTGATTCACTCGATTCCTCCGGATCCGAGCCGGATGAGGATGTCCTCCGGCCGCGTATCGACGGCGACGGAGATCGGGACGACGGGAATCCCCGCGTCCCGATAATACTCCATCAGGGGGATCGTCCTCGTCCTGAAGATATCGAGCTTGCGACGGATGTCCTGTTCGGAGTCGTCGAGCCGGCCCGCCCTGTCCCCGCCCGCGTTTCGCCGGATCCGTTCCGCGATGACTTCGGCCCCGGCCTCCAGGACGACGACCATCTCCATTTGGACATAGGAGGAGAGCCCAACCGCCTGCCCCAGGTGGCGTGGGAATCCGTTGAGGACGAGAAGGTCGCCTTTTCGCGCTTCCCTTCTTTTCAGGAAGGCCGTCAGGATTTTCAGGGCGAGCGGAAAATGCTCGTTCTCGAGGAGCGCCCCGGTTTGGAGCGAACGGACGATGACGTCCCGGTCTTTCCCGGCCAGCCCGCCGACTCCGGCCGAAGCGCCGGCCGCTTCCCGCAGGTTGGCTCCGAAGTCGAAATGGAGGCATCTCCGCCCCCGGAATCCGGCCGTTTCCAGGCGGCGCCCCAAGGGCGTTTTGCCCGAGCCGGTCGGACCCAACATAAGAAGAGCCCCCCATCGCTCGGCCGACGGCGGTTGGATCATGCTCGATTCGTCCTTCCGGCTACGAAGGATCTTGCTCGACGGCGATCGTTTCGAGAAGGGCGGCCGTCATCTTCAACGGGGCGAAGATCAGGGGAAGATGATAGTCGAATTTCAGGGTCAGGAGATTGCGGCCTCTCCGGACGCGGCCCGCCTCGATTTCGATCTCGAGAAGATTGTCCTTATCCCGAAGCGGCTTTTCGGCGAAGGGCTTACCGTTGAGGAGGATGTGAACGCACTGAACGTAGTTGCCGTACCAAAAGGTATGCTCGAATTCGAAGGGCGAAAAAAGCGAGAGCCGGAGGCGCGTTTTCGCTTTCTTGAGCCGGTTGAGCTCGATCCGGACCTCCTTCTCGAGGACCCTCATCTCCCGGCCGAAAAAATTCGTCTTCGGGCCGAGGCCGGCCAGGTAGACGATCCGATCCCTGCGCCGCGCGTCGCCCGGAGTCGGCAGGCTCAGGGACAAAGCGCGGGCCGAGGCGGGGATTTTAAGGCCGCAGTATTCGATGCCGTAGACGGCCTTGAAAGAGTCCCTCCGGGGAACCGCGAGTTTCAATCGGTTGTCCTCGGGCCTCGAACTCAGGTTTTTCGCGGTGGAGGAGAAAGAAGGGATCTCCGCCCGGATCTGGGTGCCGGGCGGCAGCTCTCCGCCCGGGGACGTCCAAAACGAGAGGCGGAGATATCCCTTGGCCGTCTTGGCTTCTTCGAGCCGGAACTCGGGCAGGCGTGGAGGAACGTCCTTGATCAAGCCCCCGATGAAACGCGGGCGGAAGGCCAAGCCCTCAAGGCCGTAGATGAGGCGCGTCCCATCGACATCCCGCAAACGGAAAGGGACGGCCAAAAACTTGAGAAGCTCGACCAGCGCCGCGCCTCGCGACGCCTCGGGCGTATCCTTCATGAAGACGAAGGCTCCGCGCCGGCCCCGGTTATAGTAGTCCAAGCTGTAGGGAGAATAGCGGTTAACGGTATAAGCATCGACGATGACTTTCTCCCCGGCTATGGCCGTGAGCAGATAGGCGGTCCAATAGTCCGCCTGCCAGTACTTGACGCCCGTCGCTTCCATGGCCGCCACGACGTTTCCGATAGTGAGGCTGCGGCTCCGGATCATGCGATAAACGGATAAGGACCCGTCCCCGTTGAACGCGAGGAGGGAGCCCAGGATCGCCAGGGAGACGGCGATCTTTCGACGACGGAGAAGGAACCAGACTCCTCCGAACAGGAGGACCGGAAGGCACAGATACGACGGATAGAGATAACGAATGGCCGCCCTGTTGCTGAATCCCGAGAACAAGTAAACTCCGAAGAACAACGCGAAGTACAGAGGGTACAGGCCCCCAGGCCGAAATTCCTTCTTGCGGAGAGCCTGATAAGCCAGGACCCCGCAGCCGACGAGGAGCATGAGAACGAAGACATAGGTCAGCGGATGGTCCGAGGACGACAAGAGATTCCGCGCGAAGCGAGCGGTTTGGGCGAGCTTGGCCCAATCGGGAAGCTGTTTGTCCCCGGCGGTCAGGAAATCGGCCATCTGAAAACGGGCGTTGACTTCCTGCATCAGAAGCGGGAACAGCCCGACCAGCGCGGGAAGAAAAAGGGTCGCATACCTTTTCAGACTCGGCTTCGAACGGATGAGGACCGCCAGCCAAGCCGCCAGGATGGCGGCGACCGTGGCCTGGTGAGTCCAGAAAGCGATTCCTGAAAGAAACCCGAACAAGGACAGCCAGCGGTCTTCCCCTTTCCATGCGATCCGGAAGGACAAGTAAAAAAGGACGGCCCCGATGAGCAGAATCAAGGGGATGGCCGCCGTTTCTCCAAGGCTGATCCGCATAAAGCTCCCGATCGGAAGGGCATAGAACAGCCCGACTACGGCGGCGAACTCGCGCGAGACAATCTCCTTGAGGAAAACAAATTGGACCGCGAGGAATCCCAGGTAAAAAAGGAGGGTCGTCGAGAGGAGGACGGAGATGGAATAGCCAAAGATTTTGAAGGCCAAGCCGAAGACATGGCTCGTCGTCGAACCCATGTAGAGCTGTCCGTAGTAAGAGATCGGAGGGACCCTCCCCTCCGCGATGTGCTTCCCCATCAGAGCCGGAATCGCGTCGTCGCTGTTCAGGATTCCGGAACCGTAAACGAGAACAGGGAGGCGGACGATAACGGCCAGCAGGATAATGGCCGCCAGCATCCAGGTCGTCCGGTTCGGTCTGAGCCGGAGGCGGAACGTCTTGGCCCGCCAGGCTAGAATGATCCGGAGGCACATGACGGCCGCCAGGAACACAAACGGGAGGAGAGGACCGCCCGACATGGATCTGAGATGGGGAATATTGTCCTTGAACCAAAAGAACAGGAACAGGACGAAAAGGATCCAACTCAGGAGACTCAATGCCAAGGGGAGGCGCTTCTTCATAAAACCGTCTGACTCAATCAAAGAACCGATAGCGGAGGATGTGGAAGATGGCGGCCAGACCGTCCTTCCATCCGATTTTTTTCCCCTCGGCGTAATCCCGGCCCGAGTAGGAGATCGGGACCTCATAGATCCGGGCGCGGAGCTTAGCCAGCTTGATCGTAATCTCGGGCTCGATTCCGAACCGTTGGGAGCGAAGACGGATCTTCCTCAACAGCTTGGACGAGATGACCTTATAACAGGTCTCCATGTCGGTCAGGTTGAGGTTCGAGACAATGTTCGAGAGCACGGTCAGGACCCGGTTCCCGACGTAGTGCCAGAAAAAGAGGACGCGATGGGTCCCGCCCATGAAGCGGGAACCGTAGACGACGTCGGCCCGGCCGTCCAGGATGGGGGCGAGGAGCTGAGGATACTCGTTGGGATCGTATTCGAGGTCGGCGTCCTGAACGAGGACAATGTCCCCGTTCGCCCGGGCGAAGCCGGTCCGCAGGGCCGCGCCCTTGCCCTGGTTCGCATCATGGAAAAGAACCCGGACGTTCCGATCCTTGATTCCGGCCAGGATCTCCCGCGTGCCGTCCCGGGAGCAGTCGTCGACGATGATGATTTCTTTACGGACCGGAAGCTTGACGGCCTGGACCCGGCGCAGGATCTCCCGGATGGTCGCTTTCTCGTTGTAGACGGGGATGATGATGGAGAGCTTCATGAGACCTCAACCGTTCTTGCCCAGCGTCGCGCGGAAATACTCGATCGTCCGGCCCAGCCCCTCCTCGAGGCCGACGCGGGGTTCCCAGCCGAGCTTGGCCCGGGCCAGGCCGATGTCCGGGCAGCGCCGGACCGGGTCATCCGAAGGGAGCGGCCGGCGTTCGATCTTGGACCGGCCCTTGGTCAACTTCAGGACAAGCTCGGCCAGTTCGAGGATCGTGAACTCGGCCGGGTTCCCGAGGTTCAAGGGACCGATCGTCCCTTCCCCATCCATCATCCGAATCAATCCGTCGATGAGGTCGGAGACGTGGCAAAACGACCGGGTTTGCCGGCCGTCCCCATAGACGGTCAGGGGTTCCCCGCGGAGGGCTTGGACGATGAAGTTGGAAACGACCCGGCCGTCGTCGACGGCCATGCGCGGGCCGTAGGTGTTGAAGATGCGGACGATCCGGATGTCGACCCGATTCTGGCGGTGGTAGTCCATCATGAGTGTCTCGGCGACCCGCTTGCCCTCGTCGTAGCAGGAGCGGATCCCGATCGGGTTGACGTTCCCCCAGTAGGCCTCCCGCTGGGGATGGACCTGGGCGTCGCCGTAGACTTCGGAGGACGAGGAGAGGAGGATGCGGGCCCGGATCCGCTTGGCCAGGCCGAGCATGTTGATCGTCCCCACGACGTTGGTCTTGACGGTCTTGATCGAGTTCTCCTGATAGTGGATGGGCGAGGCCGGGCAGGCCAGGTGGTAGATTTGGTCGACCTCGACGAACAGCGGGTGGATGACGTCGTGGCGGATGAGCTCGAAGTAAGGGTGGGCGAACAGATGGCGGATATTATCCTTGGAGCCCGAGAAAAAATTGTCGATGCAGACGACGTCGGCCCCCTGGGCGATGAGCGTGTCGCAGAGGTGGCTGCCCAGAAATCCCGCGCCGCCCGTGATCAGGATTCGTTTCATGGCCTTCCCTATCAGGTCCTTCGACGTCTCATGGAATTACCGCTATTTTATAGCCGAAGCCGGGGCGAGTCAATCTTGGAGGGGAAGACCCGGCCGTACCGCGTTGATTCAGTATTGTGTCCCCCGAATTGATTGTGATATAAGCTCCTCGGAGATCAAGCCGCGGATGGCCTGGCAACAAGTCTACGACCCCCTCGGCCATTGGCTCGCCTCGACCCTGGTCGCCGCAGTCCCCATCCTGATCCTGCTCGGCTCCCTCGCTTTTTTCCGGGTCAAGGCCCACCTGGCCGCCCTGATGGGGCTCGTCTCGGCCCTCCTGATCGCGGTCGCGGTCTTCGGGATGCCTCCCGCCCGGGCCGCGGCCGCGGCCTGCTTCGGCGCGGCCTACGGCCTCTTCCCGATCGGATGGATCATTCTCAACGTCATATTCCTCTATAATATTACGACGGAGAAGGGGGTGTTCGACGTCCTACGGCGGAGCCTGACGGCCGTAACCCGGGACCGCCGCCTCCAGCTTCTCCTCATTGCGTTCTCGTTCGGGGCCTTCTTCGAGGGAGCGGCCGGCTTCGGGACCCCGGTGGCCGTGACGGCCGCCATCCTGATCGGCCTCGGCTTCAGCCCGCTCTCCGCCTCGAGCCTCTCTCTCATCGCCAACACGGCGCCCGTCGCCTACGGCGCCCTGGGTACGCCGATCGTCGCCCTCCAAGGCGTGACCGGGCTGTCCCTGCGGGCCTTGAGCGCCCAGGTCGGCCGCATTTTGCCCTTCTTTTCGGTCATCGTCCCCTTCTGGCTGGTCGCCGCCTTCGCCGGGCTCGGGGGAATGATCGAGGTCTGGCCCGCGCTGCTGGTGGCGGGCATCTTCTTCGCCGTCCCTCAGTTTCTCGTCTCGAATTTTCACGGCCCCTGGCTGGTGGACATCGTTTCCTCCCTGGCCTCGATGGCGGCCCTCGTCCTCTTTCTTCTCGTCTGGCGCCCGAAGCGGGTCGACGGCCTCCAGGCGGAGGCGGACGCCGCGCCGCGTCCGGAGCGCCGCGAGGTTCTCAATGCCTGGATGCCCTGGATCATCCTCAGCGTCGTTGTCTTTCTCTGGGGCATTCCCGAGGTCAAGGCTTTCCTCGACCGGCTCTTATCTTTCAAGATTTCCGTTCCCTTCCTGGACCGGGTCGTTCTGCGCATGCCGCCCGTCGTCCCGGCCCCGACGCCCGAGCCGGCCGTGTTCGGCTTCAACATCCTGTCCTTCACGGGAACGGGGATTCTCGTCGCGGCCGTCATCGCGGGATTCGCCTTGGGCTTCCGCCCCGGCCGGCTTCTAGGAATATGGGCGAAGACCCTCCGCCGGGTCCGCTTCTCCCTCCTGACCGTGGCGGCCATGCTGGGGCTGGGGTTCGCGGCGCGCTACGCGGGCCTGGACGCAACCCTAGGGCTGGCCTTCTCCCGGACAGGGGTCCTTTATCCCTTCTTCGGAACGCTCCTCGGCTGGCTGGGCGTCGCCCTAACAGGATCGGACACCTCCTCCAACGTCCTGTTCGGGAGCCTTCAGCGCATTTCGGCCGAGCGGATCGGACTCAGCCCCACCCTGATGGCGGCAGCCAACAGCTGCGGCGGAGTGATGGGAAAGATGATCGACGCCCAGAGCATCGTCGTGGCCAGCACGGCGACGCGCTGGTACGGGCATGAAGGCGAGATCCTGAGGACCGTCTTCGTCCACAGCCTCGCC
>JALHUR010000157.1 GCA_022867325.1 Candidatus Aminicenantota bacterium
GGAGACAATGAGCTCTCGAAAAGGGGAAACAGCTCCTTTCAAGGACGTGAAGGAATCTTCTCTTAAGTCATTCCTCGCTAAGCTCAGAAAGCGGCACATCATCGAGACCCTTGCCGCTTTCATCGGCGGTGGCTGGCTGCTGGTCGAGGTCGTCGAGCGGCTCCTTGTAGGCCATTACAAGTTCCCTGAAGAATCGATCGACCTGACTGTTGTCTCGGTCATCGGCGCCCTTATCGCGACCGTTGTTTGGCGCTGGTTTGCTGGCACCGTACAGCGGCCGGGGAATATCAAAGTCGAAGTGCTTCTCGTCCCCTTAATCATCCTGGCCACGCTATCTATCGACCTGATAATTTGCCTGGAAATCATCGAGATCGGCGGTAAAACATTACTGATCGCCGCCGTCGCCGTCTGCATGGGGATCGGCTGGATCATCCTCAAGTCCCTCCAATGGGCCGCCGCCGGACCTGTCCCGGCGCCGGGACCTGAACAAAGAACCGCCATTTCTGCGAGCTCACCACAGGCACCCCCTGAAAAATCCATCGTCGTCCTGCCTTTCGCTGATCTGAGCCCCGACACAGATAACGAGTATTTCGCGGACGGGCTCACCGAGGAGATTATCGCCGACCTATCGGTGCTCGACTCACTCCGGGTGATCTCGAGGACCTCGGCGATGCAGCTCAAGCAGACGGACAAGGATGTGCGGGAGATCGCCCGGCTGCTTGACGTGCAGTACGTACTCGAGGGCAGCGTGCGGAAGGCCGGCAACAAGCTGCGGATCACTGCGCAGCTCATCCAGGCCGACAGCGACAGGCACCTGTGGGCCGAAAAATACGACGGTGTGCTGGAGGATGTCTTCGACATCCAGGAGAATGTTGCTCGGAAGATCGTCGAAGCGCTGAAAGGCCGTTTCACTCCGAAGGACCAACGGCAACTATCTGCTCGTCTGTCTTTTCATAACGTCGGTGTCTACGAAGCCTATTCGCGTGCTCACTATGAGTTCTGGAAGAGTGAGCCGGAGAGCACGGAGCGGGCCCTACGCCTCCTGGAAAAGGCCATCGAAGTTTTTGGGGAACACCCGCTCCTGGTGTCGGGGGTCGGGGCGACACATTGGCAACTATATCACTACCGGGGCGACCTGAACGAAGATCATCTGACTCAGATCAAGGAATGCGCACGGAAGCTGTTCGCCGGCGACCCCAGTTCCGCGCCTGGCCACCGGCTCAGCAGCTATCTCGCCCTGCACGCTGGAGCCACCGCTGAGGCCATCAGGCACTTGCAGCGGGCGATGGAAGGCGATTCCAGCGACGCTGAGACGTTGCTTTGGCTCTCTTACCTTTTGGCCATTCACGCCGGCCGACCCGAGCAAGCCCGACCGGTGGCCGAAAGGTGGGTAGCCATCGACCCGTTGCATCCGATCGCAAAAATGTCTCTGCATCTGGTCCAATGGATGAGCGGGGATTTGAAGGGCGCGATAAAGGGACTGGAAGAGTGGCATAAACAGGAGCTCGACAACAGGATCCCTGCGTTCTACCTTGGTCACTTACTGGCCTGGGCCGGCCGCGACGAGGAATCTCTTCATCTGGCTGAGGAGATGTTCCGTCAGGAGCCCGAGGAAGGGATGGGACAGGCGCTAAGGTTCGTTGCACTTTCGATTCACGGAAGGGCGGAGGAAGCAAAAAACACGGTCTCACCCTCAGTAAAGGAGTCGATATGGATGGACTTCCACTTGCCCTGGCTGATGGCTGATGGGTACTCGCTGCTGGGTGAAAAGGCCGAGGCGCTCCGATGGCTGGAGAGGGCGGTGGAGAAGGGGATTTTCAACTATCCGTTGTTGAGTGAACTCGACCCATTACTCGCCAACATCCGCGGAGAAGAACGCTTTAAAAAGCTCATAGAACGCGTGAAATACGAATGGGAGCATTTTGAGGTGTGAGGGGATCCCTAGAATTGGGTATAAAAAGATAAATTTGTTGCATTAATAAGCCATTTATGGCATATTATTGCCATGAAATGGAATGAGCTCTTA
>JALHUR010000158.1 GCA_022867325.1 Candidatus Aminicenantota bacterium
GATCCGGGGCGGCAAGGGCCGCAAGGGCATCGAGATGAAAGCCGAGGACGTGGTCGAGCACCTTTTCATCTGCTCGACCCACAGCTACCTCCTGGTTTTCACCACCCAGGGACGCCTCTACTGGCTCAAGGCCCTGGAGGTCCCGGACGTCGGTCCGGCCGGCCGCGGCAAGGCTATCGTCAACCTCATCGACTTCGCCCCGGACGAGAAGGTCCGTTCGATCGTGGCCGTCAAGGAGTTCCGTGAGGACCAGTTCGTCATCATGCTGACCACCAACGGCCTGATCAAGAAGACCCGGTTGAGCGAGTTCAAGAACGTCCGGAAGGGCAGCATCCTGGCCATGACCATCCAGCCCAAGAGAGAGCTGTTCATGGCCCGTCTGACCTCCGGCAAGAACGACATCATCATCGGCACCAAGCTCGGCCGGGCCATCCGCTTCAAGGAGAGCGAGGTCCGTCCCATGGGCCGTCAGGCGGCCGGGGTCAAGGCCATCCGCCTGAAACCCAAGGACGCGGTCATCGGCATGATCGTGGCCAAGGACGACGATCGCTTCGTGTTCACGGCCAGCGAACGCGGCTACGGGAAGAAAACGGAGATCGGTCAATATCCGCGGCACCGGCGCGGCGGCCAGGGTGTTCTCAACCTCAAGGTGGGGGGCAAGATCGGCAACGCCCTGTCCATCGTCGGAATCGCCGAGGAGGAACTGCTGATCATCACGGTGGAGGGCAAGGTCATCCGGATCAAGACCACCCAGTTCCGGTCGCTGAGCCGGGCCACCCAGGGCGTCCGGATCATCAACCTCGAGGACAAGGACCGGGTCTGCGCCGTCGCCAAGGTCCGGGAAAGCTGAGGCGCCCTTCGGCCTGGAGCCGCCCTCTGCCCCCGGCCCCCGGGGAACCAGTCCCGTCGGTTCCCCCCGTCGGATAAGCCGACGGGTCCCCCCTCCGCTACGGGGGCCAAGGGCGGCTCCAGGCCGCTCAGTAAGAATTTAGCCCCTATTGATTCAATCACACGAAAAGAGACGTTCCTTTCATCATCTTGACAGGCCTGGATTAATCCTATAGAATTAATAGTGAATAGGGTGATCACATGAGAGAAGCGTCCATGAAAACAATCGTGATATCGGTGTTCCTGATCCTGGCTTGGACGGGCGCCTTCGCGCAAACCCCCGAACCCGTCTTCGAAGAACTCCCGGGTCCGGGCAAGACGTGCCGGATCGGCGACGCATACACGTTCACCTACGAGTTCAACAAAACGCCAAAGATGGGCATGGCGATCCTCAAGGTACGGCTCTTTGACGAGACCGGAAAGAGGACGACCGGGCTCGAGATCACCGGCCGGTCCGACATGCCTTCCATGAGCGGCGCCCACGACTCGGGGGAGGTCCTGTTCCAGCTTAACAGGAAGGGGGATTACCTCCTTCCCGTGAACGTCGTCATGCCCGGGCAATGGCAGATCCGCCTCGTTTTTTCCTCGAACAAAGAAGTCATCTTCAGGGGCAGCTTCAAATTTGATGTCTAAGAAACTGCCGGTCCTCGTTCTTCTGTCCCTCCTGGGAGCGGCCGAAGCGGGGGCGCAAAGCCATCTCCTTTTCCTCGAGCTCCAGGGTGTGGCCGGCTATTCGACCGCCCGGAAAAAGGCAATTTATTACTCCCTCTCCCGCGAGGACGTCATGCAGAAGCCGGGGCTCGGCTTCGACTATATTCTACGGCTTTCGGGAAGGTCCCGGGACATCGGGATCCTCGCTGTCCAGGCGCGAATGGCGTATGACCCCGAAGGGGGCGGCAAGGTCCAATTCCAGCTTTACAACGCGTTCTTCAGATACAAGGCGGGTTTCGCCGACATCTGGGCGGGGCACAGCCGCCCGGCCCTCGGCCTGTCCTCCACTCTAGACAGTCACGCCCTCCTCCTGCCGACCCTGGCCATGACCGGCTACGGGTTCGACAGGGATTGGGGTGCCGGCTTGTCCAGGGATTTCGCCTGGGGAAATGCGGCCGCTTCCCTGACCGCCGGGAGCGGGATGCCGCTCCGCCTCAAGGGGAATTATCTCGCGGCCGTCCGCGTTTCAAAAGGGGTTCTCAGCCGGGACAATTATTCGGCCGGGTTTTCCATGGCAGGGGGCAGGATCCTCGACATCATGGGCTACGAACTCATGTCGGATGATTCGATCGATTTCCGCTGCGTCTCCACGGACCTGACGTATCTCTGGAACAACCTGGAGGGACGGGTCGAGGTCTTGACGGGGAAGAAGGACGGGACAAACGTCCTGGCCCTTTTCTGGCGGCTGGGCGCGAACCTCCTTGAGGAAGGCCGGCTGAAGATTGAAGCCCAGCCTGTCGTCATGAAAACGGGAGCGGACTGGACGACGCTCCTTTCCGGCGGGGTCGCCTTCCAAGCCACGGCCGATCTCGCCTTCCGGGCGATGGTCCAGCGCGAGAGCGCCGGGACGGACACCCGACTCGTTTTTCAGGTGGATTATTACAAGGGCATTTGTGGCGTCGCATGCAATCATATATGATTCCGAAATTCTCGGAGGGGC
>JALHUR010000159.1 GCA_022867325.1 Candidatus Aminicenantota bacterium
AGCGGCCAGCTGTATTCCCAGATATGCCGGAACCAGTAGTTGTAGAAGGTCTTCCAGGCCGGCGACAGATTCCAGCGCCGGGCCGCTTCCTCCACGATCGGCGCTCCCATCATGGCGCCGGCCATCATCGGCAGAAGCCCGATGAAGGCCGAGGGGATGGCCAGGATCAAGCGGGGATCGCGGACGAGGTTCTTGAGGGCGTCGACCATCATCCTGAAATGGCCTCCGCTCTGGAGGAAGTTCCCCAGGTAGAGGACGAGAATGATGACCCCCAGCAGGTTGAGCGTCTCGCCCGAGACGAGGGCGTTGCCCGCGTTCCTTAAAAAGGCGGAGACCGGCATCCTGTAGAGCACGGCGGCCAGGACGGCGTCGAGGACCAGGATGAGACCCAGATCACATTTTTTGCGGACGAGGAAGAGCAGGACCAGGATGATGACCGCGATCTTGATTAAGGCGTCCACGGGCGGCTGTCCTGTCCCCGTCCTCTCAGATCGAGCCCCCGGCCCCGACGGACTCGAGAATGCGGGCCGTGTTCTTGAAGTGGAGCTTGGCGACCCGGCCCAGGGCTTCGCGCCCCAGCCGTCCGACAAGCTTGACCCCCGCTTCCTCGACGAGCGGCGACGCTCCCTTGGGAAGCTCGAAGTCGACATCGATCGACAGGCCGCGGAGCCTTTGCAGGAATTCGGCCCTGGCCAGGACCGATGCCCCGGCCACGGCCGCGTCCTCCTCGGCCCGGACCTTCTGGACAAGTTCGATCCTCTTGCCCTTCCTGAGCAGGGCATCGAGGATGAAGCTTTTATCTCCGAATTGGTCGGCGATGGCGAGCCGGCAATCGACCCGTTCGAGGATGTTCTCGATGACGCGGGCGTGGCCCCAGGCCAGGATCCGGTTCAGGTTGCGCAGCTTCCCATAGAGGTCGTTGTAGCGCTCGGGGCCGATGGCGACCACGGAATGGATATAGCCCGTTTTGACCAGAGCGGCCAGCTCCTGAACGCGCCGATCCCCTATCTTCTTGCTGTCTTTGATTCCCAGATCGGTCAGAACCGACGTCTGCCCCTCGGGGACGAAAACCCCGGCGATGACGAGCGGCCCGAAATAGTCCCCCTTGCCGGATTCGTCGGTCCCGATATGTCCGGCCGCGGGCGGGAAAAGACTTGTCTGCTCCATGGTCCCGGGTCGGCTTATTTTAGACGGTTATCAAGTAATTATCAATTTCAGGGGCGGCCCGCCGGCCCGGACGGCTTCCCGAACACGACCCTCCCGCCCAGGATGGTCATGACCACCCGGGCGTCCTTGATCCGCTCGGGACTCCCCTTGAGGATGTTCCGGTCGAGGACGACGAAGTCGGCGAGTTTCCCTTCCTTGATCGAGCCCTTGACCTCTTCTCCGAATTCGGCGTAGGCGCCGCCCATCGTAAAGCCGCGGATCGCCTCCTCGACGCTGATCCGCTGTTCGGGGATCCAGCCGCCCGGATTCCTGCCGTCAAGCGTCGCCCGGGTCACGGCCGCCTGGATTCCGGCCAGCGGGTCGAGGGGCGCGACCGTCCAATCCGAGCCGAGAGCGAGCGTCACCCCGCTGTCCAGCAGGGAGCGGAACGGATAGGTCGTCCGGCAGCGTTCGCGGCCGATCTTTCGCTCCGCCCAGCGGCCGTCGTCGACGGCGTGGTAGGGCTGGACCGAACCGATGACGCCGAGCCGCCCCATCCGGACGATGTCCTCGGGCTTGAGGTGCTGGGCGTGTTCGATCCGCCAGCGTCTGTCGCGCGGGCCGTTCGCGGCCATCGCCCTCTGGTAGATATCGAGGAGCAGCGCGTTGGCACGGTCCCCGATGGCATGGACGGCGACCTGAAGGCCGGCCCGGTCCGCCTCGAGAATTCTCTTCTCCATGATTCCTTCGGGGAACATCTGGGCGTTGAGGAGCCCGCTCGTCGAAGGATCGTCGCTGTAGGGCTCGAAAAAATAGGCCGTGGCCGAACCCAGCGAACCGTCCACGAATCCCTTGAGCCCGGCGAGCTTCAGGCGGTCGTCCCCGAACGATCCCCTCAACCTGAGCCGGACGAGGAGGTCGACTTCCGTGATCGGGATGTAGACGTTCAGGCGGGCCGTCAGCCCGTTCCGCCGCCTCAACTCCAGGTAGGCCTCGAAGCTGGCGGCGTCGGCCATGTCGTGGATCGAGGTTACCCCGCGCTCCGCGGCGAGGCTGAGGGCCGCCTCGGCGGCCCCGATCCGCTCCTTGAGCGACGGCTCCGGAATGAGGCCGGCCACGAGATCCATGGCCGCTTCCTTGAGAATCCCGGTCGGCTCCCCCGTCGAGGGATCCCTGAGGATCTCCCCCCCGGCCGGGGCTTGGGTCGCCCGGCTGATGCCGGCCCGCTTGAGCGCCGCGGAATTCGCCAGGGCCATATGGCCGTCGAAGCGAGTGACGAAAACCGGATGTGCAGGCGTTACGTCGTCGATCCACTCCTTGGCCGGAAGCCGGGGCGGCGAGAACGATTGATGGTCCCAGTCCCCGTTCAGGATCCATTCGCCCGGCTCGAGAGTTCGGGCCTTGGCCGCGACCCGGGCCCGGAATTCCTCGCGGGTCGCGACATCCCGGAGCTGGACCCGGGACAGGGCGAATCCGCCCGTCAGGAAATGGACGTGGCTGTCGATAAAGCCCGGCAGGAGGAGCCCGCCCTTGAGGTCGATCGTCTCCGTCGCGGGCCCGGCCAGGGCCCGGACCTCTTTGGCGCTCCCGACCCGGACGATCATTCCATCCCGAACAGCCACGGCTTCGGCCCAAGGCCTGTCCGGATCGACCGTCCAGATGGAGGCGTTGGCCAATACCATATCCGCCATGGTCCCTCCTTGTCGGCAAGCGGCGCCGGTCGTTAGAAGAACGGCCGCCGCGAGAGCGGCCGCATGTCTCCGCGTTTTGGTAAAGCCCGCCTTGGCCGGGATCGAAACCTCGTCGGGCTTCACAGCGCGATCCTCATCAGATCATGGGGAATGATGAGACGCCCGGCGAATCGGCTTCGGATCTCGTCCTCGATTTCCGATACCGCGAAATCGACCTCTCCGAAAAAATGACCCGGGATGAGAAGTCGAATTCCGACCTGCGC
The DNA here is from genome assembly GCA_022867325.1 of Candidatus Aminicenantota bacterium. GTDB lineage: Bacteria > Acidobacteriota > Aminicenantia > Aminicenantales > JAFGBC01 > JAFGBC01. The sequence goes on from JALHUR010000159.1 coordinate 3,101, forward strand.
GCTCATCAGTCCCAGATCCAGCGCGGACGTATGCATCGCGGCCAGGGCGGGGTGCTGCCGGAAGAACCGCGCGGGCGCGCTGCAGTCATGGACGACGGCGTCGCAGCCGGCCGCCCAAGCGAAAAAAGGCGGGTGGGCGGCCGTGTCGCCGGAATAGGCGAGCGTTCGGCCATCCGGCTCGAAGGCGAACCGGAAAGCGAGCGACGAGGAATGATGGGGAACGCGCAGGGCGGAGAGCCTGAAGCCAGGCTCCGCTTCGATCTCGTCGCCCGGGGCGAGAGACCGGAACTCGACCCGCCGTCGGATCTTCCTGTCCCTGAGCCGGAACAGGTCGAGGAGACGTCCGCAGAATTCGACCGTATCCGCGGACCCCCACAAGACGACCGTCCCTTCGTCGAGCATCAGGCTGTGGATAAAGGCGGGAAGGCCGTAGACGTGGTCGGGATGGATGTGGGTCACGGCAATGTGGCCGACCGAGCGGGGGTCGAGGCCGAGCTTTTTAAGCTTGGGGAAGGCCCCGCCCGGACAATCGACCAGGATGGAACGATCGCCCCGGACGATGACAAAGGACATATTGTCCCGCTCGGCCGAGGGAACCGCGCCGCCCGTCCCCAGGAATCCGATCTCAGCCATGGGTGATGGAGCCTTTTATAGCCTATTTCCAGGCCGAAATCAACACGATCGATACTGAAGCTCCACGGACTTACGTCCGTGGGATCTGCCCATTGCAGGCGTTGGAGCGCACTCACGAACCGTTTCCGGTTAATGAGTACTGCGAAAACGCACTCATGGAAGCCCTGAGTACTGCAAGGCTGCTGCCTGTCCCCGAAGCGGGGAATTCGCTACCGAAGCTCCGCACTTTGACTTCAGCAGCTCTGTGCTTCGCCAACATCGGAGCGCACCCACGAACCGTTTCCGGTTCATGGGTACTGCGAAACCGCTGCCAGCCCCCGAAAGGGGGTTCCTCCACGGACTAACGTCCGTGGATTCCCGCGAGGGGATTGACAGAATGGGGCGGTTCGGATAAAAAGAGATGTCATGCCTAACGCTGAATTAACGGTATCCGCGCCGGGCCGGATTTGCCTGTTCGGCGAGCATCAAGACTACCTCGGCTTGGACGTCATCGCCGCGGCCGTCGACGTCCGGATCAGGTTGAGCGGCCGGCGCCGGGCCGATTCCCGGATGGCCATCGACTGCCCCGACCTGGCCGAGAAGGACGAATTCGACCCGGCCGTGGATATCCCCTACGTCAAGCCCCGGGATTACCTGCGCAGCGTCGTCAATGTCCTGAAGAGGCGGGGTGTCCCGCTCTCACCCGGTTGGGATGTCGTTATCCGCGGGACGATCCCCATCAACGCCGGGACCTCGAGCTCTTCGGCCCTGGTGGTCGCCTGGAATCAATTCCTTCTCGAAGCGGCCGGCCGGGGCGGGACGGTCTCGCCCGAGGAGATCGCCGAGCTGGGTTATCTTTCCGAGGTCGCCGAGTTCGGGGAGCCGGGCGGAAAGATGGATCATTACACCTCCGCCTGCGGGGGCACGGTCTGGATCCGGTTCGACGATCCGCTCGCGATCACTCCGCTTCCCCCACCGCCCGGCGAGTTCGTCCTGGCCGATTCCCTGGAAAAGAAGGATACCACCGGAACCCTCGGCTCGGTCAAAAGCCGCGTCCTGGCCGGCGTCGCCGAGATCAGGAAAGCGCACCCCGGCTTTTCGCTCAAGGCCGATCCGACCCCGGCCATGGCCGAGGGGATTTCCAGGCTGCCGGCCGACCCGCGTCGCCTGCTCGAAGCGGCCCTCCGCAATCGCGACCTGACCCGCCGGGGCGTCGACCTGTTTCAATCCTCACCTTTTGACGGCCGCCGCTTCGGAGAGCTCCTCTCCCTCCAGCACGGCTTGTTGAGGGATGGCCTCAGGATCTCGACCCCCAAAATCGATCGGATCCTGGAGGCCGCCCTCGGCGCCGGCGGTCTGGGCGGAAAAATCAACGGCTCGGGCGGGGGCGGTTGCGCTTTCGTCTATGCGCCGGGTCGTGCCGGAGCCGTCGTCGAAGCCTGCCGGCGGGCCGGGGCGAAGCCCGTCATTATACGCATCGACGGCGGAGTCCGGGTCGAGTCCGGCCGGACGTCCGATCGTTCCCAGGAGGCCCCATGATCGACGCCACCCAGGTCCGCAGGGGGATGATCCTCAAGATAGACGGAATCCTCTTTAAAGTCATGGAAGTCCAGCTCATCACGCCCGGCCGCTGGAAGGCCATCGTCCAGACCAAGCTCCGCAACCTTAAGGACGGCAGCCAGACCGAGCGCCGCCTCCGCTCCGAGGAGCGGGTCGAACAGACGATGCTGGAAGAGACCGAGATGGAGTACCTCTACCGCGAGGGCGAGGACTTCGTCTTCATGAACCTCGAAAACTACGAGCAGATCAAGCTCGCCCCGGATATTATCGGAGACGGCGTTGATTATCTCATCCCCAACGTCGTCTTCAAAATCGAGACGCATGAGGGTGTCGCGATCGGGATCGAGCCGCCCGTGACCGTCGACCTTCTGGTGACCCAGACCGAGCCTTTCCTCAAAGGCGCGACCCAATCGGCCAGCAGCAAGCCCGCGACCCTGGAAACCGGCCTGACCGTGAACGTGCCCGCGTTCGTCAAGGAAGGGGACGTCATCCGGATCGACACCCGGGACAACAAG
>JALHUR010000160.1 GCA_022867325.1 Candidatus Aminicenantota bacterium
CAATCCGCGGCTGGTGATGATGACGGGAATCCCGCCCCCGCCGGCGGCGATGACGATCTTCCCGTCCCGGACGAGGTCGCGGATGATCCACTTGGGGACGACGTCGATCGGCTTGGGCGAGGGGACGACCTTCCGGTAGCCCCGGCCGGCGTCCTCGACCATGGTCCATTTCTTCTCCCGGGCCAGCATCTGGGCCCGGTACTTGGTATAGAAGGGGCCGATCGGCTTGGTCGGGTTCTGGAAGGCTGGGTCTTCGGGGTCGACGATGACCTGGCTGATCAAGGTCGCGACCTCCTTGTCGATCGAATTCCTGCGGAGCTCGTTGATGATGGCTTTCTCGAGCATGTAGCCCATGCTTCCTTCGGTCATGGCGTCGCAGGTCTCGAGCGAGAAGGGCGGAATCTTGGTGACCGCCTCCTCCATCTGGATGAGGATGTTCCCGACCTGGGGGCCGTTTCCGTGGACGATGATGAGCTCATAGCCTTTCTTGACGATATGGACCATGAGCTGGGCCGCCGTCTGGGCGTTCCTCATCTGCTCCTCCTGGAGCCCGCGTTGGTTCTCGGGGAGGAGGGCGTTGCCGCCGAAGGCGATCAGGGCCAGGCGTCTCTTCATAAGAATTTCTGGAGGACCTTCTTGAGAGTGATCGGGCCGGACTCGGCCAGCTCGTAGCGGACCGGGAGGAGACGCTTCTTGGTCGTCAGGACCCGGCTGAGGTCGATCGGCGTCGCGCTGATGACGAGGTCGCAGGGGACCCGGTCGATTGTTTTGGCCAGCTCGGCGACTTGGACGGCGCCGTAGCCCCTGGCCGGCAGGACCTTGTCGAGGTGATTGTACTTCTGGAAGGTCTTTTTGATGGTCCCGACCGCGTAGGGGCGGGGGTCGACGATCCGGCGGGCGCCGTACTTCTTGGCGGCCACGATGCCGGCCCCGTAGCTCATCTCGCCGTGGGTCAGGGTCGGGCCGTCCTCGATGACGAGAACCGCCTTGCCCCGGATGGCCTTGCCGTCGGTGACGAAGATCGGAGACTTGCCCTTGATGATGACGGCCTTGGGGTTGACTTTCTTGATATTGTCCAAGACGACCTTGATCTTGTCCTTGTCGGCCGTGTCGACCTTGTTGACGACGATGACGTGGGCCCGGCGCAGGTTGGTCTCGCCGGGGTGGTAGCGCATTTCGTGGCCGGCCCGGTGGGGGTCGGCAACCACGATCTCGAGGTCGGCCTTGTAGAACGGGAAGTCGTTGTTCCCGCCGTCCCAGAGGATGACGTCGGCTTCCTTCTCGGCCTCTTCCAGGATGGCCTGGTAGTCGACGCCGGCGTAGACGACGATGCCGTTCCTGATGTGGGGCTCGTACTCCTCCCGCTCCTCGATCGTGCACTCGTGGCGGTCCATGTCCTCGTAGGCCGCGAATCGCTGGACCTTCTGCTTGACGAGGTCGCCGTAGGGCATCGGGTGGCGGATGACGACGACCTTCTTCCCGGCTTCCTTGAGAAGAAGGGCGATCTTGCGGCTGGTCTGGCTCTTGCCGGAGCCGGTCCGGACGGCGCAGACGGAAATGACGGGCTTCCGGCTCTTGATCATGGTGTCATCCGGGCCGAGCAGGACGAAGCTCGCCCCGCAGGCATGGACCAGAGACGCCTGGTGCATGACGTATTCATGGGGAACGTCGCTGTAGGCGAAGACGACGTCCTGGGCGCCGAGGGTCTTGATAAGTTCGGGAAGCTCCGTTTCGGCGTAGATCGGGATGCCCTCGGGGTAGAGAGGACCGGCCAGCTCGGCCGGATATTTTCGGCCCGCGATGTCGGGGATCTGGGTGGCGGTGAAGGCGACAACCCTGTAGTTTTGGTTCGTCCGGTAGTAGACGTTGAAATTGTGAAAATCCCGTCCGGCCGCTCCCATGATGATGACATTTCTCATTCCGTTCGCTCCTTTTTCGCAGGTCTCCGTTTCATAAAATACAGGAAAAAAAGAAGAAAAAGAAAGGTCAAGTATAAAGCATATGAGGCGGGTTTGCAAGAGCCCGGGAATCGTCCGGAATCAGCGGCCGGCGCCGGGCTTGATCCGGGAGGGGCCTTTCTTAGGGAAGCGGGCGCCGGCCGGTCCCTTGGGCTTGGGGGGCGGCAGGGGGCGGCGGGCGATCCGCCAGCCCGGTTTCTGGCGCCTGGGGACGGAATGGGTCATGCCCGGTCTTTCTCCCTATCTTGTTATAATGGAACAATATCCACGGCCAGGCTGGCCGGATCGAGGAGGGCGGCCGTGCAGTTTCCGTGGACCCAGCCCCCCGCCTCGCCCGGGTTGACGATGAGGGTTTTCCCCCTCCGGCCGACCTCGAACTTATGGGTATGGCCGAAGACGGCGACATCCGGGGCGGCCGCCGCGATCAAATCGTCCAGTCGAGCGTTGGAATGGACGAGCAGAAAGCGAAGGCCGCGGTGTTCAAAACGGAAGGGGGCTTCCCGGACTTCCCCGAATGGAGCGATAGCGGCAGCCAAGCCCGCCTTCTCGCCGTCGCAGTTACCGAAGACGGCTTTGACGGGGGCGCGGAGGCCGGCCAGAACCGCGGCGGCGAACGGAGCCACGAAATCTCCGGCGTGAATGACCAGGTCGCAGCCGGCGTTGTTAAAAAAGCGGACGGCCCACTCGAGCTTGGGCATGTTGTCGTGGCTGTCGGAGAGGATGCCGATCAAGAGAGATAAACCTCCGCGACAGAGTACCACAGGGACGGCGGCGTTTCAATTCCCGGGTTTTCTTGACCCGTTCGCCGGCCGGTCCTATCATGATTCTTAGGGAGCCGGCCTTCGGAACTAACTTGATGGGGAAAAATCGCATTGCCCAAGAAAACATTAGGCGTCTGAAAAAGGAGGTCAAGATGAATTTGCCTGAAAACACGGTCCTATCCGCAAAACACAAAACCAGATGGCTGCTTCTTGTCGCGTATGTCCCGTTGTGCTGCTTGGTCATCGGCTGGATCGCCTATGTCATGAGGTTGAATACCGTCGGATCCAAGAGCTTCGCTTTCAAAGACATCTTCTGGTCCTACATCTGGTCCTACGCCATCCCGCGGCCCGGGACGCTGAGCGGCCTCCACATCCCCGCCCTGGCGATCGGCTTGATCATCCTGTTTCTCTTGATATCCTTGTTGTACTCGTCCAAGCCCGCCCTGACTATCTTCTAGATCAGGATACTCCTGCTCGTGCTGATTGCCGTGCTTACGATTCTCACGTTGATTATGGCCACGGTCATCCCTTTAG
>JALHUR010000161.1 GCA_022867325.1 Candidatus Aminicenantota bacterium
CCGGGGGAGAGGTTGCCGGCTGGCGGATAAAAGGAGATCCTCAGGTCTTCGCCGGCCAGGATCTGTTCACCTATATCGACGGCGGCGCGGACATCTACCTCGAATACGGGTTCCGGACGGTCCTCGTCCAGGACTACCAGGGCCCAGCTGGCAAGACCATCTCGATCGAGATATTCGAAATGGCGAATTCGGGCGCGGCTTTCGGGATGTACGCGTTCAAGAAGGGCTCCAAAGGCCGCGAGGTCGGCGGCGAAGGCCGCGGCCAGATGGGGGACTATTATCTCAACATCTGGAAAGGGCGATTTCTCATCACCTTGACCGGCTTCGACTCCGACAGCGAGACTCTCCTCGGGCTTGAAGCCCTGGCCCGGGCCGCCGAAGCTCGAACCGGGGGCTCGGGAGACAAGCCGCGTTTCCTGAAGACGCTTTCGGCCGAGTTTGTCATCAAGCCGAGCTTGAGATACTTTCGCGGGCCGCTCGGCTTGAACTCCGTCCTCCCCGCGCTCAGCCGGGATGTCCCGGGATTCGAGGAAGGGGTCGCGGCCGACTATGACACCGGAATGAGCCTCATCGTACTCCACTATCCGGGCCAAGGGGCCTGCCGAACCGCGTTCGAGAGGCTGCGGACGGCCCTGTCCGATCCGGCCAGGTTCTACGAGTTTCAGGATGCGGGGGAGGACATGGCGGCGGCTTCCGATGCCAAGGGGAAAACGATCTACGCGACGCCGCGCGGCGACCTGCTTTGGATTGTCCGCGGCGGCTCCCGGGCCGCGGTCCGATCCTTCCTGTCCACGCTCCGGCGTCCTCAATAAAAAGCCTCCGCCCGGGAACGATGCGGGGAGGCGTGCGCGTTGACAGGCCCTCGGCCCTCGATTATCCTGGAACACAGGAGGACTTTCGCCATGCCCATCAATCGCCATTTATCCAGACGCGATTTCCTGGCGGCCGGCGGCGGCTTTGTCGGCCTGCTCTCGTCTTTGAAAACCGCCCGGGCTCGAAGCGCGGGGTCCCTCGGGGCTTCATCGGGGGATCCGTCCACGATCGTCCTGGTCAGAACCGGCAGCCGCGCCGAGGGCGTCCGGAAATCTCTCGAGATACTGGGAATCAACCCGGCCCGGGACAAACGCGTCCTGATCAAGCCGAATTTCAACACGTCCGACCCGACTCCGGGATCGACCCATAACGATACGCTCCGCGAGCTCCTGGCCGGGCTTAAAGCCATGGGAGCGTCCTCTCTCACGATCGGCGACCGGAGCGGTCCCGAGGAGACCGAGCAGGTTTTAACCAAGAAAGGGATCCGCGAGCTGGCCGCCGAGTTCGGCGCCGCCGTCCTCAACTTCGACGTGCTCGGCCCCAACGGCTATGTCAAGGTCATGCCTCCCGGCTCACACTGGGCCGACGGTTTCCTGGTCGCCAGGCCCGTTGTCGAGGCCGAAGCCGTCGTCTCGACCTGCTGTCTCAAGACCCATCAATACGGCGGCGTCTTCACCCTGTCCCTCAAGAACTCGGTCGGTATCGTTCCCCGCAAGGGCCATCCCTTCATGAAGGAACTCCACGGCTCGCCCCACCAGCGGCGGATGATCGCGGAGATCAATCTTGCCTACAATCCCGCCCTGATCGTCCTGGACGGGATCGAGGCTTTTACGGACGGCGGCCCGATGACCGGGACTCTCAAGACGGCGAACGTCGTTTTAGCCGGTACGAACCGGGTCGCGATCGACGCGGTCGGCGTCGCGATCCTCAAGGAGCTGGGCAGCAACAGCGCGATCATGGGGACGAAGATTTTCGCCCAGGAGCAAATTGCCCACGCCGCCGAGCTCGGCCTCGGCGCCGGATCGGCCGACCGGATCGTCATCAAGACCGGGGACAAGGCGAGCGAGGACTACGCGGCCAGGATCCGGGCCATCCTGGCTGAAGGCTGACGGCCCCCTCGTGTATAATAATCTGTCCCAAATAAATAAATAAAGGGAGAGAAATATGGCCGATGCCGTTACGACCCTGAGCCGGATCTTCCTGCGGACCTGCCGCATATATCCGAAGCCGGACCTGCTGATGGACAAGCGGGACGGCCGCTACCGGCCCATCTCGACCGCGGAATTTGAAACACGGGTCCGGGACCTGTCGTTCGGCCTCCGGGAGATGGGGCTTCGTCCGGGCGAAAAAGTCGTCATCCTCTCCGAGAATCGGCCGGAATGGGTCATCACGGATTTCGCCGTCCTGTGCGCAGGAGGGGTCACAGTCCCCATCTATACCTCCCTGATGCCCGACCAGATCCGCCACATCATCGCCGACTCGGAGGCCAAGATCGTCGTCTGTTCGAACCGGGACCTCTGGCTCAAGGTCGAGGCCGTCCGCGGGGGTCTCCCCCTCCTTAAACAGGCCATCCTGATCGAGGAGGAAGCGCCCCGGGGCGTCTGGAGTCTGTCCGAGATCATGGCCAAGGGGCGGCGGGCGGGAGCCTCCGGGGTCGGTCTCTTCGAGCGCGGCGCCGAAGCGATCCGGCCCGGCGACCTGGCCTCGATCATATACACCTCGGGGACGACCGGAACTCCCCGCGGCGTCATGCTCAGCCACGCCAATTTCGTCAGCAACATCGAATCCCTGGACCGCGTCGTCTCCTTCAGAGACACCGACACGGCCCTCTCATTCCTGCCCCTGTCTCATGTCCTGGAAAGGACGGGGACCTTCTTCCTGCTGGCCAATGGCGCCTCGATCGCCTACGCCGAAAAGGTCGAGACCGTGGCCGAGAACATGTTTGAGGTCCGGCCGACGATCATGATCGGCGTCCCGCGCTTCTTCGAGAAGATCTACGCCAAGGTCATGGATCAGGTCCTGTCCAGTTCGGCCCTTAAGCGCCGGATCTTTTTCTGGGCCGTTAAGATCGGCAAGTCCTGGGCGGATAGAACCGTCGGCGGACGGCTCATCCCTAAGCGCTTGGCCCTCGCCCGGGCCCTGGCCCGCCGGCTGGTCTATTCCAAGATCGTCTCCAAGACGGGCGGGCGAATCCGGTTCTTCATCTGCGGCGGGGCGCCGCTGTCGGAGGACATCGCCGAGTTCTTCTACCCGATGGGCCTCATCATCCTGCCCGGCTACGGGTTGACCGAGACCTCGCCCGTCCTGACCGCCAACACCCTCACCAGCTATCGTTTCGGGACGGTCGGTAAGCCCATCCCGGGGGTCGAGATCCGAATCGAACCCGACAACGAGATCTTGGCCCGGGGCCCGAACATCATGATCGGATACTATAAGAACGAGTCCGAGACGAGGGCGGTCCTCCGGGACGGCTGGCTGAGCACCGGCGATATCGGCTATCTCGACGGCGACGGGTATCTGGTCATCACCGACCGCAAGAAGGACCTGATCGTGACCTCGGGCGGCAAGAACGTCGCGCCCCAGCCGATCGAGATCCTTCTCCAGGCGAATCCCTACATCCAGAGCGCCGTCGTGGTCGGGGCGGGCCGGAAGTTCATCTCGGCCCTGATCGTCCCCGACTTCGAGAAGCTCGAGGCTTACGCCAAAGTCAATGCCGCCCCCTTCCGGGACCGGAGCGAGCTCTGCCGGAGGGATGAGGTCGTCGCCTTCCTGCTGGCCGAGGTCCAGAGGGCGACGCCGGGGCTGGCGTCCTACGAGCGGGTTAAGCGGATCGTCGTCCTGGAGCGCGACTTCGAGATCGAGGCCGGCGAGGTCACGCCGACCCTCAAGATCCGGCGCGCCATCGTCGAGGAGAAATTCAAGCCCCTGATCGACGCCCTCTATGCGGAAACATGACGGAGAGTCGAGGGGTTGACAATCCGATCGCTTGAAGCTATTATTCCTATATTGTTAGTGTAGTCAAAGAAAGGAGACAATCACCATGACCCAACTCAAACGATGGATCGTTCCGGCGGCCGTCCTTCTCGTCCTGGCCGCTCCGATGACGGCCGGCGTCGTCAAGAAGTCGAAGTCTCAAATCGTATTCAAGGACTTCGGGACGCTGAGTATGGAACTGAGCGAGCTGGTCTCGACCGAGAAGAAGAGGTCTGGTACCAAGACCAATTTCAAAGGCAAGGGCATTCTGGGCAAGACCCTAGGCTCGGCCATGCTCCGTTCGGGGGATTTCGAGGAGATCATCGACCTTCCGGCCATGATCGTGACCAACGTCGACTACAAGAAGGAGGAATATTCGATCCGCCCGATCGAGAAGATCACGCTGGGCCAGCCGAGCGGCCAAGCCGAAAGCGGCCAGCAGGCCAAGGCCGAACCGGTCAACGAGAGCGATATCAAGATCATCCGGAGCGAGTTCAAGGTCGAGGACACCGGCGAGACCCAGACCTTCAACCAGTTCCCCTGCAAGAAGTACGCCGTCAACTGGGAGGCCGAGTGGGAGAACGTCAAGACCGAGGCCAAAGGCACGGACAAGATGACGACCCTGGTCTGGACGACC
>JALHUR010000162.1 GCA_022867325.1 Candidatus Aminicenantota bacterium
CATTCCCATTGGCAGCTCCAACCGGCCATGAGCAGGATCCCGTTCTCATCGCAGAGGTTGTAGAGGTCCTCGCTCGAGCCCCAGAACCCTTCGAGCCGCAGGGTGTTGAAGTTCATGTGGCGGGCGTAGGCGACCTCGGCCGCCACCTTCTTCCGGCGGTTGTCGAGGAGCAGGTCGTCCATCCAGCCGCCGCCGCGGATGAGGATTTTCCTGCCGTTGAGCTTGTAGCCCCGGTGGCCTTGGTCGTTGAAGTAGTCTGAGACCTCCCGGATGCCGAAGCGGACCATCCTGACGTCCGAGAACAGGCTACGGGGCATTATTTTGTCCTTGCTTTTCCCCCATGGGCCGTCCTTGCCCTTGTCCTCTTCCTTTTTCACGGCCGTCTCTTCGACCGCGGGCTTTTCTTCGATCTTGGGTTTTTCCATTTTCAGCCGGAAGGCGAGGCCGAGGACGTAGAGCTCCGGCGTGCCCAGGTCGTGGGTCCACCAGACCCGCGGGTTCTTTATTTTCAGCTCAGGCGTATCCTCCGGAGTGAAGATGACCTTTTTGGACTCTTTCGGCTCCAGGATGACTTCCCTGGAAAATCTTGCGGATTCCAACCGGCCCTCGAGGGTCCCGGAGACCTTGTTCGATGAATTGTTCTGGAGCTCGGCGCTCACGGTAAGGCCGGCCTCCTTAAGCGTGTCGAGGTCGAGCTTGGTGATGACATACGGGAAGTTTATGGAAACGTCGCCGGAAGACTTGACACGGACCTCCCTCCAGATCCCCATGTTCTTATCGGGCGGGGCAGGGTTCCAGTCAACGAAACCCATGGTCGGCTCGCCGGGTTGGGGCGGGAAGACCTCGACAGCCAGGATGTTCATCCCGCCACGCGCGGCGGCGGCCGTCACGTCGAACTCGAACCGGCGGAAGGCGCCGTAAGCTTCCGAGGCGTCGGCGACTTTCTTCCCGTTGAGCCAGATGTTGGCCCTGTAGTTGATCCCGTCGAACTCGAGCTTGAACGCGGTTTTCGACGGGTCCGCCGTCAGCGGGAACTCCGTCCTGTACCACCAGGAGACCTTGAAATCGTCCCCCGGGATCCTCTTGAGGTTGTCGCCGAAGAAAAGGTCGGCGTGGACATTGTTCTGGACAAGCGTCCCCAGGACCGTGGCCGGAACGTTGGCCGGATACCACCGGTCCATGAGAAGGCCCGGCCGGGAGAGTTGCTCTCCTCCGGCCGCGACCTTGGCGGAGGACTGGATGAACCAGTTCCGCAAGGTCAGGGCATAATCGGCCTCGGTGGGGGCTTCCATGCGGGCGCCCATCGGCGGCCTTTGTGAATACTGTGAAAACAAGGACCCCGCCAGGATCGTTGTCAGGATGCCCAGGAACGCCATCGCTCTCAAATGGGTTGGTCTTGTCATGTTCTTCTCCCTTTTTCTATTCAAGCGTCTATTCTAGCGAATTTGCCCCCGCAAGTCTATGCCGAAGTAAGGGTCAAACCTACTCTTTTGACAAAATAGTTGGATCACGTGAAAAATATCTCCTTTTGTCATTTTGTCAAAAGAGTAGGTTTGACC